>JAIVJE010000119.1 GCA_020200195.1 Acidobacteriota bacterium
AACACCTCCCCGAGGAACGCAACGCGTTGCGCGTCGGTGCGGTACCTGGAGTCTGGCAGCGACAGAGACGCGGTCAGCACGTTCTCCGATCGGAATCCAGGGTCGACATGTTCCAGGCGCTGCAGGCTCCGGATGAGCAAGGCCGCACCGATTAGAAGGACGCAGGCCAGCGCGATTTCGACCACGACGAATATGCTGCGTATGGTGCCCCCGGACGACGCGGGTGTGCGTCCCCCAATCTTGAGCGCCTCGTTGAGAGACGAAAGGGTCGTCTGCCACGCAGGCGCCAGACCGAAAAGAACACCGGTGATCACCGACATCGCGAGCGCGAACGCGAACACGCTGGCGTCCATCCGGATCTCGGTCAGCCGTGGAAGGGTTCCCGCGCTCACCGTGGGCAGCAGATCGACCGTCCACATCGCGAGCAGCACGCCGGCGGCTGAACCGGCGGCCGACAGTAGCAGGCTCTCGGTGAGTAGCTGGCGCAGCAGGCGCGCGCGACTGGCGCCGAGCGCGCCCCGCACGGCGATTTCACGCGCGCGTCCTGTTGCGCGGGCCAGCAGCAGGTTGGCCACGTTGGCGCAGGCGATGAGCAGTACGAAACCGACGGCGCCCATGAGAACGAGCAACGCCGGCCTCACGTCTCCGACCAGCTGCTCGTGCAGCGGAACGATGTTCGTTCGCCATCCTGTATTGCTTTCGGGATACTGCTGCTCGATCCTGCGCGCAATAGCGGCCATGTCATCGCGCGCCTGCGCCAGCGACACGTCACGTTTCAGCCGCCCGAGCACGCCCATGTAATGCATGCCGCGGTCGGCCTTGCGCGAATCGAGCGCGATCGGTACCCACAGCTCGACTCTGGAGCCGGTCATAGGTCCGGGGAAGTCGACACCAGGCGGCATGACGCCGATGACCGTGCGCGGTCTCCCGTTGAGTTCGACCATTTTGCCGACGATCCCGCGGTCGGCGCTGAAGCGCCGCTGCCACAGCGCATGTCCCAGGATGACCACGGGCGGCCCGCCGGGACGGTCTTCGTCCGCCGTGAACGCTCTGCCCACGACCGGGGTCAGTCCAAGCAGGTTGAACATGCTGGCGGAGACGACGCCCGCCGGTATCTGCTCGGGCTCACCGCTGCCAGACAGCGTCAGGCTCGCGAAATCCAGTGCCGCGAGGTCATCGAATGATCTGTTCTGGCTCCTCCAGTCCAGGAAATCTGCCTCTGACGCGGGCGCGCGGTTGCCGCGATCCATGGCACCCCAGATGACGTACAGGCCTTCCGGCGCGGCAAACGGAAGAGGCCTGACGAGAACGGCGTGCACGATGCTGAAGATCGCGGTGTTCGCCCCGATCCCCAGCGCCAGCGTAGCCAGGGCCACGGTTGTAAACCCACGCTGCTTGAACAGCACACGGGCCGCGTAGCGCAAGTCGTTCAACATGTAGGGAGCCACTAGCGAACCGGCTGCCATCTGACGTTCCTCACCGCAATTGCTTACCCGGTAGCGAGTTATCAGAACAGTCGCGGTCGCCAAAGAGCCTTGCGAGTGTCCGGCGGTGGGATGGAACAGTCCCACGAGCGGTTCGCGGACGTGTGGACGCCCGGGCAACCGCCGTGCGGAACCATTCGTGCGATACTGCTCCAACGACCTACGGAGCATCCGATGCGCATCCCTTCCCTCTTTCCCGCCTTGCTGATGACCCTTGCGGCTATCCCACTTGTGGCGAATCAAGGCGGTGGGTCCAATGCCTTTCTCGGCCCGTGGAACCTGACGGGATCGGGCCCGGACGGTGAGCTGAATGTTTTCTGGCTCGAGATAAAAGACGAGAACGGCAAGCCCGCGGGGATGCTGCTGAATCGCGGCGGCAGCCCGGTGCCGCTTGGCGGGGTGACGATCGTCGGCGATGAACTGGTCGTGCACTTACCCGCACGCGCGAACCGTCCCGCACTGGAGGCGCGGCTCAAACGCGCCGGGGAAACGCTGACGGGTACGGGAACGAAGCCGGCGCGAACAATCTCGTTTCAAAACAGAAGTTCCAGGACTTCCGCATCCAGGCGGAATACAAGCTGGCGGAGGAAAGTAACAGCGGCATTTACCTGCGCGGCCGGTACGAGCTGCAGGTACTCGATGACCATGGCAAGCCTCCCGGCAACCAGGGCCACATGGCGATCTATTCGCGAACGGCACCAGCGGTGAATGCGAGCAAGCCAGCCGGCGAGTGGCAGACGATGGAGGCGGTGATCGTGGGCAATCGCGTGACCGTCGTGCTGAACGGCCAGAAGGTGCACGACAACGCGGAGATCCCTGCAATCACGGGCGGCGCGCTCGATGCGAACGAACTGGAACCTGGCCCGATCCTGCTGCAGGGGGATCACGGAAAAGTCTGGTTCCGCAAAGTGGTCGTGACCCCCATCCGCAGGAGCGGCCGCTAGCCGCGGTCCGGAACCATGAAGGCCTCGCGCGCCTTCCTCGTCGGTTTGGCCGTCGTGTTCTGTGCGGCGGGCGTTCGAACGTACCCACGAGCAGCGCAAAGCACGCAGCAGCCGGCGCCATCGCCGCCATCGCCGCAACAACCACCACCCCCACAACCATTCCGCACGGGCACGAACCTCGTCCGCGTGGATGCGACCGTGATCGACCGGCACGGAGAGCCGGTGACCTCACTCACCGCAGACGACTTCGAGATCGACGAAGACGGAGTCCGGCAGGTGATCCAGTCTTTCAAACTGGTCCGCGCCAGCGGGCATCCGGCTCCTGACGATGACATATCGCTGACGATCCGGTCGCCCGCGCATGCCGCCGCTGAAGCTGCGCGCGACGACGTGCGGGTGTTCCTGGTGTTCTGGGACGAGTACCACATCGAGCCGTTCATCGCCGCGACCCGCGCCCGGAATGCTCTGACGAAGTTCATGCGGACCGCGTTCGGCCCGCAGGATCTCGTCGCGCTGATGGATCCGCTGCTCCCTGTCGACGCGATCCGCTTCAGTCGCGATCGGACCGCGCTCGCCGACGCGGTGCACAGGCTGCAAGGGCGCCTTGGCGTGTTCGTGCCCGTTCGCAGCGCCATCGAGGAGGCCCAACTGCAGCAGCGTGACGTGCGCCGCATCCGCGCTCAGGTGACCGCCTCGGCGCTGAAGTCGGCGGCAGCGTATCTGGGGACGTTGCGCGAGGGTCGTAAGACGATTCTGTTCATCAGCCAGGGGCTGGGGGCCCTGGGCCGCGATGCCGCCATTGAGCTGCAGGACGTCGTGCGTGCGGCGAATGAAAGCAACACGGCGATCTACACCCTGGATCCGCGTGGTCTGATGATGCGGCGGCCGTCAGACACGCTCCACCAGCTCGCCGATAACACCGGGGGACAGGCGCTGCTGAACACCAACTCGTTCGACAGCGTGCTTGGCCAGGTGGTCAGGGAGGCCAGTGCGTTCTACCTGCTCGGATACGTGTCACCGAATACCGCTGTAGATGGCCGCTTTCACAAAATCAGGGTGCGTCTGAGGCGTGACGGGCTCGAGGTCCGTGCGCGAAAAGGCTACTGGGCGCCAAGTCTCGCCGAGATGACCCGCTCCCGCGAAGCGGCAGCGAGGGCAGAGTCCCCGCCGGATATCGCCATCGCGCTCGGCGCGCTCCCTCTGGCGAATGCACGAACGAACGTCGAGGTGTGGACCGGTTCGAGGCGGCGTCCGGACGGCGCGACGGACGTGACGATCGCCTGGATGCCGCGCCCGATCACCGGCCCTGCGGCGTCGCTGAGCGTGATTGCTCAATCAGGAGGCGCGCGTGCGTTCGACGGGGTCGTCGAGACCTCCGGTGTCTCCTTCCAGGCGCCGCCAGGACCACTCCGCCTGCAGATTGGTGTCCGTGATGGACGCGGAGAGATCATCGAGCGGATTACGCGAGACGTCACGGTGCCGGACCTGTCAGGCGCACCGCTGGCGATGAGCTCGCCGATCCTGCTGCGTGCCGCGAATGCGTTGCAGCTGCGCACGCTGCTCGCCGGCCCTGCGCCGGCCCCGTTTCCAGGTCGCGAATTCACCCACACCGATCGCGTGCTGATCCGGTTCGAGCTGTACGGAACGGCGGCCCGCGAGGCACGCGTGTCAGCCCGGCTTCGCAGTCGCACGGGCACCACGCTCGTGACCATGCCGGTAACCGCCCTCGACGCCGCCGGCGGTCTATATCAGATCGATGTGCCGCTGTCGTCGACCGCCCGCGGCGAGTTCGTGATCGCCATCGAGGCGTCGAACGGCACGCAGCGAGCGACGGCGCAGCTCGGGATACGAGTGGGGTCGTGAGAAATCCAGAGTGGTGCACGTGCAGGATGCAGGATGCAGGGTGCGGTGCTGTGCACGTGCCCTCTTGCTGCTAACCGGCAGAGGGATCCGCCGCAACCCACTAGACTAGTTTCCCGTAAGGACCTGCGCTTGCTGGAATCCACACGTCGTACCCGCCGGCGCCTTGGCTGCCCGCAGCCTGTCTATGGTAGAGAGGAGCGAGTGTCTGCTCGCGATTCTTGGAGCGACCGTGCCGAACATCACCTCGCAAGAAGTGATCCGCGCGTTCGAGCGTAGGCAGGCAGGCGAGCGAGTCGATTCCTGGCTGTTCCTCAATCCAAACCAGAAGACCGTGTCCGGAATACCGTCTCGATGTACAGCGATCGATGGGCGCGACATCCGATAGCGTAGCGGCGGTGAATCCGGCACGGCGTTCGGCACTCTGGACGTGCGCCCGGCGGGGCGTAGAGCTTCGCGAGGATGAGCTGATCGTCTTCCTAGTCTAGGCACGTGCACAGCACCGCACCCTGCACCCCGCACCGCTGCACTTGTTGCACGTGCACCCTCTTACGTGAGCTTCCAACCTTCCCGGTATTCGCGTTTCAGGAACCTATTCGGGTCATCGCCATTCCCGGCGGCTGTGCTCAGGCGATTGGTGATCCGCATGTTCGCCGCGTCGTAGTGGATCTTCCCGCCGGCGCGCAACGCCGCAATCCCCAACAGCATGACTTCCGTCAGCTGCGACCCGAAGTCGAACGGCGAGGAGATCTCGGCCTGCCCTTTGATCGCCTCGACCCAGTTCATTTCGTGCTCCTCGTGCGCGACGCGCGGCAGCTTCGCCTTCGGTTCGGGGACCGGTTCCTGCCCCTTCGCGGTCAGAATCCGCGGATTCAGCCCGTACGTGTCCTGCAGCATCTTGCCCTTGCTGCCGATGTAGAGGATTCCCCCCTCGCCGTTCAGCTTTTCGTCGCCGATCTCCGCCGGCTTCGGTGGCGTGAGACCGCCGTCGTACCACGTCAGCTTGACCGCCGGCATGCTTCCACGCGCCGGGAACTCGTAGTACGTGGTGGTCGCGTGCGGATAGCACACCCCGTTGAACGGAGTCGACAGCGTCTCGATGACCGTCGGATAGCCCAGCTTGAGCGACCAGAACGGATGATCGATGAGGTGCGCGCCCATGTCGCCGAGCGCACCCTGGCCCCAATCGACCCAGCCGCGCCAGTTGAACGGGTGGTAGATCGGGTGATACTCGACCTTCGGGGCTACGCCGAGAAACAGGTCCCAGTCGAGTCCCTCGGGAACAGGGTAATCACCTGCGAGCGCGGCTGCGAGCCGCGCATCGACCCCGCGACCATTCCAGCGCAGCGGCTGTTGCGGGTTCTCTGGCAGGGGCGCCGGGCGCGGAACTCCCTGCGGCCAGTACCCGAGCGGTCGATTGGTCCAGACGTGGACTTCACGAACATCGCCAATGGCGCCACTGGTGATGTACTCGTAGCCGGTCCGGGCTTCGTCGCGCGAGTGCCCCTGATTGCCCATCTGCGAGACGATCTTCTTGTCCTTTGCTTTTTCCGCCAGACGCCGTGCTTCCTCAACGGACCAACAGAGCGGCTTCTGCACGTATACGTGCTTGCCGAGATCCATCGCGGCCGTTGCGATGGCCGCGTGCATGTGATCCGGCGTCGCCACGATGATGCCATCGAGGTCTTTCTGCTTGTCGAGCATTTCGCGATAGTCCTTGTATTGCTGCAACTTCGGGAGCTGCTGCTCGACAAAACGCTGCAGGTTCTCTGCGTCGATCTGCCTGGCACGGCGCTCGTTGGCGGCCAGCTGCGCTTTTGACGAGGGGCGGTCCAAGCACGTGTCGCGGCACGATGGTCAAGCCGACGCCGGCGATCGCCGCATCCTTCACGAATTTGCGTCTGGATACGCTCATGGACAGGGTCCTTTCCGTTCTGAGTCGGGCGTCATAATCGGTGTTGTTGGTCTAGGGTGATGATGAAGTTCTTAGTTTTCAGTGATGGTGAAGTTCTTGGGCCTTGGTCACTGGTTGTTCTTGTAAAGAACGATCGAAGGCCCAAGCACCAAGGACCAAGAACTTTACGATCGCTTCAGTATTCAACAGCCGCGCTCGCGAAGTCCAGCAGTTCAGCCGGTGCCCGTCGCCGATTTGACGCCTGGGAGATTCGGTTTGCGCTACACGATTCTCGCACTACAATCGACGAACCTTTTTGAACCTTTGAGCTCGAGGGTGGGCCATGCAGGTTGTTCGTAATCGCAAAATCTACGATGTATGCATCGTCGGGTCCGGTGCCGGCGGAGGCATGGCCGCGAAGGTCCTCACCGAGGCTGGCGCGGACGTCGTCATGCTCGAAGCCGGACCGATGTGGGACACCGCAAAGGACGGGTTCATGTTCGCCTGGCCGTACGATACGCCTCGGCGTGGCGCGGCGATTCCGACGCAGCAGTTCGGTGAGTTTGACGCCGCACTCGGCGGATGGACGCTGGAGGGGGAGCCGTATACCACAGGACCCGGCAGCAGCTTCGATTGGTTCCGATCGCGCATGCTCGGGGGACGGACCAACCACTGGGGACGGATCTCGCTGCGGTACGGGCCCGACGATTTTCGCCGCAAGAGCCTCGATGGCCTCGGCGATGACTGGCCCATCACCTACGACGATATGAAGCCCTACTACGATCGGGTTGACGAGCTTATCGGTATTTTTGGTTCGGCCGAGGGGCTCCCAAACGAGCCGGATGGGATCTTTCAGCCACCGCCACGGCCGCGTTGCTATGAGTTGCTGATCAAACAAGCGGCGGCTAAGCTGAAGATCACGTGTATCCCGTCACGGTTGTCGATCATCACGAAGCCGCTGAACGGGCGCGCCGCCTGCCATTACTGTGGACAGTGCAATCGCGGATGCGCGACCCACTCGAATTTCTCGTCACCATCGGTGTTGATCCCGCCGGCGCTCGCGACCAAGAAGCTCACGATTATCGCCAACGCGATGGCGCGCGAAGTCACGACCGACGAAACAGGACTGGCGACGGGCGTTTCGTACATCGACAAAAACACCACCCGCGAGAACCACGTGCGGGCGCGCATCGTCGTGCTCGCGGCCAGCGCGTGTGAGTCGGCGCGAATACTGCTCAATTCGAAGTCCTCGAAGTTCCCCGAAGGCATGGGAAACTCTGGCGGGTCGGTCGGCCGTTACCTGACGGACTCCACCGGCGTCAGCGTGCGCGGCCTCATTCCCAAAATGATGGAGATGCCTGCCCACAACGAAGACGGGGTCGGCGGGATGCACTTGTTCATGCCGTGGTGGGTGGACAACAAAACGCTGGATTTCCCGCGCGGCTATCACGCCGGCCGCGGCGAAATGATCCCGAACAAGGACAGCTACTGCGAACTCGACCCGAGCGTCGTCGACAAGTGGGGGATTCCCGTGCTCCGGTTCCACTTCAAGTGGTCGGATCACGAAATCAATCAGGTCAAGCACATGCAGGAGACCTTCCGCGCGTTGATTACCGAGATGGGGGGCACGACGACTTCTGCCATGCCCTCGAGGGAGCGCGGATACGGGATCGAGACCGGCGGACGGATCATCCACGAGGTCGGCGTCACGCGCATGGGCAACGACCCGGCTTCTTCCGTCGTAAACCGGAATTGCCAGGCGCACGACGTGAAGAACCTGTTCGTTGCCGACGGCGGACCGTTCGTGAGTAATCCGGACAAGAATTGCACGTGGACGATCCTCGCGCTCGCGCTGCGGACGTCGGAGTACATCGCCGAGCAACGGAAGAGCGGCACGATTTAATCGCCTGACGTCAGGTAGCTGTCAGCTTTCAGCCGTCAGCTATTCATGCAGGATCAACCAGCTGAGGGCTGAGAGCTGAGAGCTGAGAGCTGAGAGCTTATGGATAATCTCAATCGCCGCACGCTGCTGAAGCTCCTCGGGTACGCGCCGATGGCGGCCGGGTTTGTGTGGACGGAGGCCGAGGCCCAGCAGGCGCACCACCAGGCGCAGACCGCTCGGCAGGCCGCGCGGAAGACGGCAGCCGCCTTCAAGCCAAAATTCTTCACGTCACACGAGTACGCCACGGTGCGGGTCCTCGTCGATCTGATCATTCCGCGCGACGAACGATCGGGCAGTGCCATGGACGCGGGCGTGCCGGAGTTCATGGATTTCATGATGGCCGTCCAGCCCGCGCGTCAGACGGCGATGCGTGGCGGGCTGGCGTGGCTGGACCGCGAGTCAGTCCGCCGCGCCGACAAACGGTTCGTGGCCGTCACCGACGCGGAGCGCGCCGCGATCCTCGACGAGATCTCGTGGCCCCTGCGCGCCAAGCCGGGCATGTCGCACGGCGTCGCGTTTTTCAACAGCTTCCGGGATCTGACGGCGAGCGGCTTCTGGACCAGCAAGATGGGGATTGAGGATCTGCAGTACATCGGCAATACGTTCGTGCCGGAATGGAAAGGCTGCCCCGAGGAAGCGCTCAAGAAACTCGGTCTCAGCTCCCCATCCGAATGACGCAGGAGATGCGTTCGGGCCGGACATTCCTCGCGTCCTTTCTCGTCCTGTTCCTCGAAGTCGCGCTCATCCGCTGGATGCCCGCGTACGTCCGGCTGCTCGCGTACTTCTCCAACTTCATCCTGCTCGCGAGCTTCCTCGGTATTGGCGTCGGCTGCCTGCTCGCGCCTGCGCGATCGCGGCTCTTCCGATTCTTCCCGGCCGTCCAGGCGGCCGTCATCGCCGCGGTATATTTTCTCCGGATCGAGATTTCTGTCCCGACCTCCGGAAGCATCTACTTCACCAGCGGTACGTCGGAAAAGGTGGTGCTGGTCGAGAGCACCATGCTGCTCCCCGTGCTCTTCATCATCGTCGCCACTCTGTTTGCGACGCTGGCCCAGCGAATGGGACGCGAGATGTCGGCGCTGCCCCCGCTCCGCGGCTACACGGTGAACATTGCGGGAAGCCTGGCAGGTGTCGTCGCGTTCGCCGTCATTTCGTGGCTCGAGCTACCGCCCTCAGTCTGGTTCGGCGTTGCGTTCGCGGCGGCGTTGCCGTTGCTCGTCACTCCGGAACCGGGTGATCGTTCGCGCCGTCCGCTCGGTTTTGCGGCGATCAACATCGCGCTGTTGATCGGCTGCCTCGCGATTGTGCACGTCATGGCCCGGGGGGCGATCTGGTCGCCCTATTACAAGATCACGGTCGGTCAGGAGGGGGCGGAGACGGTCGTCGAGGTCAACAACATCTTTCACCAGTCAATGGCGCCCGTGGAGCAGAAGGAGTACTTCTACCAGTGGCCGTACGCGGTCTTCGGCGACAGCTTTGAGGACGTCCTGGTTCTCGGCGCCGGCTCTGGCACCGACGTGGCCGCTGCCTTAAGGCACGGTGCCGCACGCGTGGACGCTGTCGAGATCGATCCCGTCATACTCCGCCTGGGCCTCGAACGTCATCCCGACCGACCCTATTCCGATCCGCGCGTGACTCTCGTCAACGACGATGCGCGGCACTTCCTGCGGACGACGAACAAGAAGTACGACCTCGTAGTCTTTGCGTTGATTGATTCGCTGACGATGCAGTCGAGTTTTTCCGGCGTCAGGCTGGAGAGCTACATGTTCACCGAGGAGTCGTTCCGGGCGGTGCGCGACCGCTTGAAGCCGAACGGCGTCCTGGTGGTCTACAACTATTTCCGCGAGCCCTGGCTGGTCGATCGACTCGCGAACACAGCGGCGGCTGCGTTCGGCGACGAGCCCCGGGTGCACGTACACGAGGCGAGAGCCTACCTGGGCGTGCTCATGGCGGGGCCGCGGCTTGCGACACTGACCGCGGAGCCGAAGGTTCCGGATCAGGTCACTGCCTTCGGCCAATCGCACGCACCGAGTCCGGCGCGCCTGCACGGCCGCGATCCCCACATCGAGCCCGCTCGCGACGACTGGCCATTCCTATACCTGCGGGATCGGCACCTGCCGCGTCACTACGGAATCGCGCTGGCCCTGGTGCTTGGGCTTTCTACTGCGGTCGTCATGTTGACCACGCGCGGGCACGGCGGTCGCTGGTCCTGGCAGTTTTTCCTGCTGGGTGCAGGGTTCATGCTGCTCGAAACGAAGTCGATCATTCAGTTTGCGCTGTTGTGGGGATCGACGTGGGTCGTCGCCTCGCCGGGTCAGCCATCAAGAAGTCGAGCTCGCTGGCGCGCGACTACGGCACCAACCTGCTGGGCGCGATGGTGGGCGGCGTGGGCGAGTACCTATCGCTGATGACCGGCTTTCGCGTACTGTTGCTGCTCATCGCCGTGTGCTACATCGGGGCCTTGGTCGCGCGCCGCGCCGAGTCCGCCGTGGTGTTGGCACCGGGCGCGGCGGTATTGTAGTGTTTGGACGTGGCAGCATTGTTGAATCACGTTCCCACCATGAGTCGGATTCGCATCCCGGCCGCGCTTGTCATGTGCGCCGTCTTCGCCGTGCCAGTCCTCGCGCAGAAGCGGGCGTCGAAAGCCGCCGCGAAGGCCGAGGAAAACTACCGCACGACATGCCAGCCCTGCCATGGGGTACAGGGCGCGGGGGTTCTGCCGCTTATGAGCCTGTCGGACGGAGAGTGGAAGCACGGCAGCGGAGTCCAGGAGATTGCAAAGACGATCTCCGCCGGCGTGAAGGGGACCGCGATGCTGCCGTTCAAGGACAAGTTCACGCGCGCCGAGATCCTGGAGCTTGCACGGCTGGTGCGGTCCTACGACAAGCGGCTGGGGGCCAAGCCGGCGCGGCCGGTGAAATCCCACGACTGATGCGGCGCGCCAACATCGCGCTCATCGGCTACGCGTTCATGGGACGCGCCCACAGTAACGCGTACCGTCAGGTCACACCGTTTCTTTCTCCACGCGTGGCGCCCCGCATGAAGGTCTTGTGCGGGCGCACGGCCGGCAGCGTCGAGGCCGCGGCGCGCCAGTATGGCTGGGACGAAACCGCCACCGACTGGGAAGCGGTCGTTCGCCGCGACGACATCGACGTCATCGACATCGCCGCGCCGGGCAACATGCACGCCCCAATCGCGATCGCCGCGGCACGCGCAGGGAAGGTGGTCTTCTGCGAGAAACCGCTGGCCAACACGCTGCCGGAGGCCAAACGCATGCTCGCGGCTGTCGAGAAGGCAGGTGTCCTCCACATGATCTGCCACAACTATCGGCGCGCGCCAGCGGTGATGCTTGCGAGGGAGCTCATCGCCGGCGGCCGTATCGGTGACATCCGGCACTACCGCGGCACGTACCTGCAGGACTGGATTTCCGATCCTGCGTTTCCGCTCGTCTGGCGGCTGGACCGCGGGCAGGCAGGGTCCGGCGCCCTCGGCGATATCGCGGCGCACTCGATCGATCTCGCGCGGTTCCTCGTGGGTGAGATCGCGGAGGTCTCCGGTGACCTGAAGACCTTCGTCACGGAGCGTCCGTTACCGGGTGCGCGCGGCAAGAAGGGACGGGTTACGGTTGACGATGCCGCTGCCGCACTCGTGCGCTTCGAAAATGGGGCGATCGGCACGATCGAAGCTTCGCGCATGGCCCCGGGCCGCAAGAATTACAACCGCTTCGAGATCAACGGCAGCAAAGGCAGCGTGGCATTCGACCTGGAACGGATGAACGAGCTCGAGGTGTACTTGGATTCCGACCCGGCGGCCGTTCGCGGTTTCCATCGGGTGCAGGTCACCGAGCCCACACACCCGTACATGAAGGCGTGGTGGCCGCCCGGTCATATCATCGGCTACGAGCACACCTTTACGCACACGGTGTTCGACCTGCTGGAGGCGATGGCGGACGATCGCCTGCCCGAGCCGAATTTCATCGACGGCGTGCGGAATCAGCAGGTGCTGCACGCGATCGAAAAATCGTCGCAGACGCGACGATGGACACGGGTCTGACAGCTCTCAGCTTTCAGCTGTCAGCTCTCAGCTGAATAAAACGCTGGCAAGAGAGAGGCTTCTGGCTGAAGCTGAAAGCTGATGGCTGAAAGCTGACAGCTTGGAGCGAAGGATGAAGATAGGCGTCTTTGCGGTCCTGTTCGGCAACAAGCCGTTCGAGGAAACTCTCGACTACCTCGTGGAGCTCGGCGTCGAGGCGATCGAGATTGGAACCGGGGCCTACCCCGGAAACGCGCACTGCGACCCGGCGGCGCTGCTCAGGAGCGATCGGAAGCTCGAAGCGTTTCGCCAGGCGATCTCGAGGCGCGGGCTGACGATCAGTGCGCTCAGCTGCCACGGCAACCCGCTCCACCCGCAGACGCGGCTCGCCCGCGATCATCACGACGTGTTCATTCGGACGCTGGAGCTCGCGCGCCGACTCGAGGTCGAGACAGTCATCACATTCAGCGGCTGTCCGGCCGGCGACCCGAAAGGCGCCCAGCCGAACTGGATCGTATCGCCCTGGCCGCCCGAGTTCGCACAGATGCTGGCGTGGCAATGGAAGGAGCGGGTCCGGCCCTACTGGAGGGAGGCCGCGCGCGCCTGTCGCGCCGCCGGGGTTCGAGTCGCCATCGAGATGCACCCGAACTTCGTTGCCTACAATCCGGAGACCATGCTGCAGCTCCGCGACATCGCGCCGCGCGTGATCGGCTGCAACTTCGATCCAAGCCACATGTTCTGGCAGGGAGTTGACGTCGTCACCGCCATCCGCACGCTGGGTGACGCCATTTACCACGTGCACGCGAAGGACTGCCGCGTCGATCGCGCGAACGTTGCGAAGAACGGCGTCCTCGACACCAAGAAATATACGCGCGAGCTCGAGCGATCCTGGATCTTCCGGACCGTCGGCTACGGCAACGACGCGCTCGTTTGGAAGGACATCGTGAGCACGCTACGGCTCGTCGGCTACGACCACGTGCTCAGCATCGAGCACGAGGACAGCGTGATGTCCGGCGCCGAAGGGCTGAAAAAGGCGATCGCGTTTCTGAAGGATGTCGTCGTGCGGGATCCCGCCGGAGAGGCGTATTGGGCGTAGACGACAACAAATCTTCGTGCCTTCCGCGTCTCCGTGGTGAAATGTTCTCCGCGCTCTCCGTCGAACTCCTTGGTTACGTGGCGCGGGCGCTTTCGATTCGCGAAGGGAGAGACGGCCTGAACATCAAGGCGAACAGCAGCAGCACGGCCGCCGCCCCAGCGGCTGGAACCATCCAGATGCTGCGCCAGTCGTGCGTGCCATCGGTCAGCCGGTAGGCATCGACCACACGACCCGATACGAACGCGCCGATGAAATAGCCAACGCCGTTCGTGACGAAATTCAGCAGGCCCTGCGCGGCGGCCCGCACCTTTTCTCCCGCCTGTTGATCCGTGTAGATCTGGCCGCTCACGAAGAAGAAGTCGTAACACACCCCGTGCAGCAGGATGCCGGCATACAGCAGCCACATGCCGGGTCCCGGATCGCCATATCCGAAGGCCAGGTACCGCAGCGCCCACGCCCCCATGCCGATGAGCATGATTCGCCTGATGCCCAGGCGTGCCAGGAACATCGGCAGCAACAGCATGAAGAAGATCTCGCTCATCTGTCCGAACGTCTGGATGAACGCGGGCTCCGGCACGCCGATCTCGTTCAGGAACGGATTGGTGAACGCGTAATAGAACTGCAGGGGCACGCACAGGAGAAACGAGCCGAAAAGGAAGACGGCAAACCCGCGGTTCCGCAGCAGGTGCAGGGCGTCGAGCCCCAGGGCGTCACGCATCGAGAAAGGCGCGCCGGCCCCCTTGGGCGGCGTATGCGGCAGCGCCAGCGAGAACAGTCCCATCGCAATCGACGCCGCGGCGGCCAGCTGCATCGGCACCGCGAGCGCATCCGCCTTGAAGACTTTGCCGACCACGATGCCTGCGACGATCCATCCGACCGTCCCCAGCACGCGGATGATCGGGAAATCGCGCGCCGGATTCCGCACGTGATGGAACGCCACGGCATTGGTCAGCGACAGCGTTGGCATGTAGCACAGCGCGTAGGCGATCAAAAGGGGATAGAACGTCGCCCAGTTCGACTGCGTGGAAACCGCCCACATCAGCGCACCGCCCGCAAGGTGCAGGATGGCCAGGAGCTTTTCGGACGCGAAGAACCGGTCCGCGATGATGCCCATGAAGAAGGGGGAAACGAGCGCCGCGATGGCGGTCGCGCCGTACGCCAGGCCGATCTGTGCGCCCGAAAAACCTAGCGTCTGGCCCAGGTAAGTCCCCATGGTGACGAACCACGCCCCCCAGATGAAATACTGGAGGAACATCATCACGGAGAGGCGCAGTCGCACGCTGTCCATCAGGGAGTCCTGAGGACAAAGAACATTCACTTTGCTCCCATGAGCGCCTGTCGGCAGTACTCGAGGCAGCGTCCCACTTCGGCGACCGTGTCGGCGCCCTTGTATTCATATTCGATGTTCGCCGGGATCTGCCATTTGCGATCCCGCAGACGCTGGAGCACGGCCTTGATCGGCGTGTCGCCCTCGCCGAACGGCACGTTGTCTCCCTGGTTGCGCTTCCGGTCCTTGATGTGCAACGACACGATTCGATCGTGGTGGCTCAGCGAAATCGTCAGGCGTGGCGAACTCGTTCGGCTTGATGTCCGAGTGGTTGTGGAAGCCGACCTTGATCCCGTACCGCTGGGCGACCGGATCCACCCTGGCCGCGGTCGTGACATTGCCGGACGCCGTAATGACCGGCACACCGAGCGCGCGGGCCATCTCGAATCCACGCTCGATCTCTTCGTTGGAGAAGTCGTCTTTGAAGCTGAGGTTGTACGCCGTCAGGACGATTCCGGCACGGTCGAATTTCGAACGTACCTCGTGGAACACGTCCAGCGGCACTTTCAATCGCCAGACACGCTGGGCCTCACGTCGCCCGGCGCCCTCCGTGGGTCCTCCAATCGCTTCCTTCGTCTCCACATGGTCCGACCACAGCTCGCAGTATCCGATGCCGACCTGCTTCATCGCGGCAATCGCGTCGTCCAGCGGGCGATCCCGGAAGCTGTAGGTCTGGGCCCCGATCCCGACGCCGGCGATCGTCGAGGCGCGGGCGGAAAGATCTGTCATCCGGGCGAGCGGGGCTGCAATCAGGGAGCCGCCGACCAGCGTGTGCCATTCGCGACGGGTCATGCTCAGCATGGGGGTCAGTGTATGAGCGCGACAGCACGAAGATCAACACGAGTCAGGACCTCACGGAGCCTGCTAGTATGGTTTCTTACGCATTCCGCACTCCATGTATGGATGGGGTGCAAAGAATGCCATGAGAATAGCCCCAGGCACAGCGGTCCGCATCTTGCGTTTGATTTCGTAATGCGTCTTCCTCGCCCGCGTCAGTACTCGTCGCGCACGCCACTCGCCGCGCATCCGTATCTCCTGGTCAGCGCGATTGCGGCCCTGGCCGTCGTCCTCTTTTTCGCTGTGGGATGGGTGGCCTGGTTCACCTACGACGTTACGGCCGGGCTTCCGAACGGCGCGGCGATCCGCGGACTGGGTGACATGGCGCAGTCCACGACGATCTTCGACGCGAGCGACCGGCCCGCCTTCACAATCTTCAAAGAACAGCGGATTGAGGTGCCCCTCGAGCGGATCTCCTCCAACCTCGTCAAAGCGGTCGTATCGGTGGAAGATCAGCGGTTCTACGAGCACGGCGGCGTCGATGCCGTGCGGGTCGCGGCGGCGGTGATCCGCAACTTCGAGGAAGGGCGGAAAGCGGAGGGTGGGAGCACCATCACCCAGCAACTCGCCCGGAAGAGCTTTCTCAACAGCGACAAGACGTACCGCCGCAAGCTCAAGGAAATCATACTCGCTGCGTACATCGAGAACCTGCACAGCAAGAACGAGATCCTCGAGCTGTATCTCAATAAGGTGTACTTCGGCGACGGCCTGTACGGCGTCGAAGCAGCGGCGCGCGGGTATTTTGGCAAGCATGCCAGCGAGCTCACCGTAGACGAGGCGGCGCTTCTGGCGGGACTTATTCAGTCGCCGTCGAGCTACGCACCGACAGTCAACCTCGAACGCGCCGTGGCGCGACGCAACGTCGTCCTGCAGACCATGCTCAGCTCCGGCGCGATCGATGCGGCCGCGTTCGAGCGTGCGAAGCGCGCACCGGTGACCCTGTCCAACGCCCTCGAGATCAAGGAGAGCTACGGCCTGTACTTCAAGGAACAGGTGCGCAGGGATCTGGTCGACCGTTTTGGATGGCAGCGCGTATACCAGGGCGGACTGCGAGTCTATACGACCATGGACTCCGACCTGCAGCGCGCGGCAGAAGCGCTCGTCGAAAAAGGGCTCGGCGACGTTGAAAAGCGAGCTGGATTCAAACACGCGCGTCGAGCCGCGCAGCCACGCGGGGCAAACCATTCGTCTACGCGGCGGCGCTCGAGGCTGGCTACTCACCGGCCTCGGTGATCACCCGACTCAACGATCCAATTCTGACGGCGCAGGGAAACTGGGTTCCTGAAGACGAGCATTCCAGCGCGACCTCCATGACCCTCCGGACGGCGCTGCGGACGTCGAGCAATCGGGCCGCCGTGCAATTGCTGAACTCGGTGGGCATTCCAGCCGCCGTGGGATACGCCGAGAAGCTCAACGTCGGTACGCCGCCGAGTGTTCCCTCACTCGCGCTGGGCGCCAGCGACGTCACCCTGATTTCGCTGACCGCAGCCTATGGAGCGTTCGCGGACGGCGGGATTGTGCGCCAACCCGTCCTGATTCGCCGCGTCGAGGACAGCGATGGGGTCGTGCTCTACAAAGACGAGGGGAAAGCGCAGCGCGCAGTGAGCGAAGCGACCGCCTTCATGATGGCCAGCATGCTCGCCGATGTCGTCAATTCGGGAACCGGGTATCGAGCGCGCCAAGTCGGTTTCACGCTGCCCGCGGCTGGTAAAACCGGCACGACCAACGAGTACGTGGACGCCTGGTTCGTCGGCTTCACGCCCCATCTCGTCACGGGCGTCTGGCTCGGGTTCGACCAGCCGAAGACCATCGTTTCGAACGGATACGGCGGAGAGCTCGCAGTGCCGATCTGGGCCGGGTTCATGAAGACAGCCACGCGCGGGGACAAGCCCGATTGGTTCGATCGTCCAGCGAACGTTGCCGCGCTCAACGTTTGCCGCGTGTCCGGGAAACTCCCGAACGATGGGTGCGACAGCGTGCAGGTCGTCTCGCGCGACGGCTTCCTCGAGACGCGCTCGATGATCTATACGGAATTCTTCAAGAAGGGCACGCAGCCCTCGACCGTCTGCCCGCTCCATGTCGCCCCGTCGTTCCTGGATCGGATCGCTGGCGTGTTCGGCAGGGAGCCTGGCACGCCGGTCACAGCGGAGGTCGCCGGACTGCCGGCACCGCTGGGAACGAGCACGTCCGGCACCACGACCAGAGAGGCGCCAGTCGCCGAGCGCCGGCCGGAGGCACCGGCCGAAGCATCAAACGTCGAAGAGCCGAAAAAGAAGCGCGGCTTCTGGTCCAAACTGTTCCGCGGCAAGAACGACGATAAGGACAACAGGAACGACCAGAAAGAGGTCGACAGGAAGGCCGAAGAGCGAGCTAAAAAGAAGCCGGCCGGCAAGCCTCCGGGCGGCCAGAAGTGATAGGATTCGCACCAGTCCGAACATGCCGTTCCGAGAGATCACTGGCCACCGCCGCCTGCTCGAGCTGCTGGCGCGCGCGGCCCGGCGCGGCTCCCTGTCGCCCAGCCTGATCTTCGCGGGACCCGACGGCGTCGGAAAGCGCGTGGCCGCCATCGCCCTGGCGCAGGTGATGAATTGCCAGACGCCTGTGCCCCTGGGTGAGGACCCCCTGGGTGAGGACCCCCTCGGTGAGGACAAAGATGCCTGCGGTACCTGCGCGTCGTGCCGGCGCATCGCGCGCGGCGTGCATGCCGACGTGCTCCTGATCGAGCCAGGCGAGACCGGGGCCATCAAGGTCGACCAGATCCGTGAGGCGATCGAGCGCACCGCGTATCGTCCCTTTGAGGGCCGCCGGCGCGTCGTCATTATCGACGATGCGGATGCCGTGCTCGGGGAGGCGCAGAACGCCCTGCTGAAGACGCTGGAGGAGCCGCCAGGATCATCGAGCATCGTTCTGATCACGTCGCGGCCCGACTTCCTGCTGCCGACCGTCCGTTCGCGATGCCAGCTGCTGCGGTTCGGCCGTCTGGCGCCCGGCGACATCGCGTTGGTGCTTAGGCGCGACCATGGCTACGGGTCCGCCGACGCGCATGCGGCGGCCTCAGCGGCGGACGGCAGTCTCGGTGGTGCGCTCCAGGGCGGATCCGACGAGTACGTGGAAGCGCGCGACGCCGCGGCGGTGTTGCTCAAGACCGTGGCCGCATCAAAGGACCCCAGACGTCGCCTGGAAGGGGCC
>JAIVJE010000403.1 GCA_020200195.1 Acidobacteriota bacterium
GGTCCGCACTGGCCCTTGCTGCTGGCGCAGTTGCTCTTGTTCGGCTACGTCTACCCCGCGTACCGCACCAACGTGCCGGTGGGGGTCATCGACCAGTTGCTCGAACGCGCGCGCACCGAAGGGACCGCCGATTCCGAAGGGGCCCAGTTCACACGCGGGCCGCTGATCTCGAGGTTCAGCTTCACGATTGACGTCCGCGAGTGGGGGTTCTCGGATCCGTCCGTCGACCTCGTGCGCGAGGCGCGCAACAACCCGCACGTTCGAGCGATTGTCTCGGCCGACGTCTGGAATGAAAGAGGAGACGGACAACGGGAAAGCCGCGTCGAGCCGTCAGGGGAGGAGCCCGCGCTCCTTGCTTGAGGGGCGCAACGGAGGGCACGGAGGAGACGGAGAAACAACACCACGAAGACGCGGAGGGCACGGAGGGGACGATCATCGGCACGTATTCAAAACCCGCTTCAGCCCGTTCTTGAGTACGGGCACTTTGAAATTCAGCAGCAGTCCGACCTCGCATTTCGTCAACTTCAGGTAGGTCAAGATCTGGGCATGGTGGATCGGCGCGAACGGTCGACACACTTCACCTCCACGACGACACACCGATTGACGATTAGGTCTACGCGCTAGCCGCAATCCAGCTTCACTTCCTTATAAACGAGAGGGAGACCTACTTGCGTCTGAACATCCAGTCCACCCGTACGCTTCGAAGGAAAGGCAAACCAGATACGCTGCCGGAAGCCCCGATTGACAGCCCCTCGGCCCGCCGTTGATACTGACCTCGATGTTCGACACTCCGCGTCCCTCGGTGCTCGGGATACTCGAGCGCCAGGTCATGGACGTCATGTGGGGCGGTCGCGACTTCAGCGTGCGGGACGCGCAGGCGCGCCTGCCGCGGCGCGTCGCGTACACGACGGTGATGACGACGCTCGACCGTCTCTACAAAAAGGGCTTCGTCGTCCGAGCCCGCCACGGACGCGCATTCCTCTACAGTCCGGCCTGCAGCCGTGAGGAGGCGGAAGCCGCTGCCGCCGATGGCGTTGTCCGTGCGCTTTTGTCGTCCGGGTCTGAGGCCACCCGGCCATTCCTGTCGAATCTCGTGGACGCGGTCGGCGCAGGCAACGATGCCCTGCTCGACGAGCTCGAACGGCTGGTCCGCGAGAAGCGGCGCCGGCTGCGAGAGGAGCAGAGATGAGGCTGCTCTTTTCGACCATTTTTCTGAGCCTGGCCTGGTTCGCTGCGGTGAATCTCGTGTTGTCCGGGGCGGCGTGGTTATGGGCAATCAGAGTGGCCGCACGCGATCATAGTGGTGACGGCGCGCGCGCGTGGGCGCTGCTCGTCGTGCGTCTGCTGCCTGCCGCGCTTGCGCTATTCACGGCGGCCGCGTTGTTCGCACCCGCCCATTGGGCTCTCGAGCCGAGGGGTGTCGACGAACGGTTTGGTATCGCACTCAGTGTTCTGGCGTTCGTCGGCGCTGCGCTGCTGATTCGGGCGGTCCTCCGAGCGGCGCATGTCGCGCGCGCCGCGGTGCGTGTAGGCGCGTGTCTCCGCGCAACGCGCCCCGGGTTGACGTCATTGCTTCGTACGGACCCGCCAACGGTGGAGCTCAACGGACTCGACGGAATCTCCCTCGCCGGTGTGACCCGGCCGTGCGTACTTATCGGGACCCGCGTAAGGAAAGCGCTGTCGGCGGCGGAACTGGACGTCGCCATCGCGCACGAGACCGCCCATTACCGCGCCCAGGACAACCTGAAACGTGTCGCGATGTTCTGCGCCCCTGACCTTCTTGGCGTGTCCGCCGCCGGGCGGCGGCTCGAGGCCTCCTGGCGCGCAGAGGCCGAATGCCTCGCGGACTCCAGGGCCGTCGCCGGAGACGACGAGCGGGCGATGTGTCTTGCGTCGGCGCTGGTGAAAGTCGCGATGCTCGGCGCCCGCAGAAGTCCTTTGAACGCGCCGGTCTGGAGCACGTTCCACGAGGCCCTTCTGCTCGAGACACGGGTACGGCGCCTGGTCGACGGGACTCACCAGCCTGCGCGCGCCCAGAGGTCTGTTGCGCTGGGCGGGGGAGTGCTGACGACCGGCGTGCTCGCCTCGGCGTGGATGCTTGGCCTGCCGCAGCAGCTCCATCGAGCGACCGAGGCAGTCGTGCACCTTCTCCCGTGACCGACTCCGCCCTCCACGCTCAGCGTGGGCCGTAGCCTTCTGTGTAACCCTTCCGGAATCCATCACGGTAGCCCGACTGGTAGTCGGCGCGCACGCCGATCGAGGCGGTGTACCCCGAGTCCGCCTGCTCGAGCTCCCGCTGTCCTTCGAGGTCCCAACCCTGTTTGCGGTCGCGGTCCTCACGGCCTGCGGCGCGGCCTTCCGCGAGGCCTCGCTCGTACCCGGCCTTGTACGCTTGCGTGCGCGCCGGTTGCGCTGTTGCGCTGCCCGCAACTTCTGCCCGCGAAAGACGTCCGTCGCGATTGGTGTCCAGGCGATCGAAGCTGGCGCCAGACCAGTGCCACTCGCCGCGTTCCACTTGCCCATCACGGTTCATGTCCAGGCTGGTGAACAGGTCCTGCTTGGTCTGAGATCCACCACGCATCTCCGCTCGCGTCAGCGCCCCGTTGCGGTCGTCGTCCAGAGCGTCGAACCGCTCGGGCGTACCGTGCCACTCGCTGCGGGACACCCGCCCATCGTTGTTCTGATCGAGATACTGAAACCGGTCTTCGCGGTCGTCGTCTTGCGACGCGTCGCCCTCGCCAAGGAACTCCGCGCGCGTGATCGCCCCGTCGTTGTTGTGATCGGCACGCCGGAAGCTCTCCGGGTCGAAGTGCCACTCATCGCGCGTGACCCGGTTGTCCCTGTTGTGATCGAGGGTCGTGAAACCACGGATCGTCCAATCGTCGAACTCGTATTCCTGATCGTCGCGCTCGAACTCGTAGTCGTCTGCGGCACGTCCAGGCCGGCGCGCGCCCGGCCGGACCTCGTCGCCGGAGAGGACGCCGTCACGGTTCCAGTCGTGAACCTCGAAGGAACGATCGCTTCCACGCCACTCGCTGCGCGCGATGACGCCGTCGTTGTTTCTGTCCATGCCGGCGAACCGCATCGAGTTGCCCCGGCCTTGTGCATACGCCAGGTCGGCCATTCCTACGCCTGCGGCGAGCGGCAGTACAAACAGAGCAATTCTGAGACGCATGGTGACTCCTTCTGTACGCCCAGACGTCAGGTCTGGTGCCAGAAAGGGTCAGCTGCGAGATGCGTACCACGCCACGGACGAGGCGGAGCGAGGCCGACTCAGCGTGTCTTATAGCGAAGGCTGACTGTCGTCTCCTCGTCCAGGACGAGCAGTCGGACGAACCGGTAGGACGTGCCGCTTCGTGGCACCTCCATCCGCACGGGTAGAACTCCGGCGACGCGGCGCTGCATGTTGATCACGTTCTGCGAGGGTGCCGCCTGGGGTGGGGGTGCCGTCTCGCTTCTGCGGTCGGTCTGGCCGGCAGCGTCCGGCCGCACGGTCTCGACACGTGCTGATGATCGCCTGTCAATCAAGGGCGCGTCGGCTGTGACCGTAACGGTCTCCGCCGCGGCCGACATCGTCATTTGAAAGTCGACCTGACGGGGCCGTTGATCGAAGACGAGCGTGCGGCGCATCCTCGAAAAACCTGGGAGCTCGCTCGTGACGGTCAAAAGGCCGGATGGCAAATTGCTGAGCGAGTACATCCCGTGCTCATCCGTCGTGGTTGACAGGGTCTCGCCGTTCGGACCCGTGACGACGACAATTCGCCAGGCAGCACCGCGCCTGAAGGCTCAGTGATGCGGCCGACGATCTGGCCCCGGCCGGCGGCCGATCCTGCCCTATAGGCTCCGCCACCCGTTCCGCCCGCGGATCCCGGTCCCAGACCGCTTCCCCGTCCGATACCCGCACCGCTCACCGATCCAGTCATTCCTTCCGCATCCACCGGCGACGAAACCTCCATGATCAATGACGACGGAATCACGTTGCCGCCTGACGGCTTCGCGGAAAAGCGATCGGGTAGGAACAGCTCCCATTCGAGAATACTGACGGGAACGTCGAGGCGCGGCAGCACCATCTGGGCGTCACCACGCTTGGCGAATGGCTGCCCGGCGTGCAGGTAAACGAACGAGACGCTGTACGCGCCATCGGGCCTGAACCCGGCGCGCAGGAGCGGGACGCGAATACCATCGACCCCGACGACCGGCTTCGCCGGTTCGCCTGCCACGTCTGCCGACAACGTCGTGGCTCCGGGCGGCAGTGTGACCTTCATGAACGGCTGCGCGCGATTGCGCATCCACAATGCGATTTCTGTGAGCGTTCGTCCCTCGGACGTGACGAGCGTGGTCGCGACCCCACGTTCTGCCGCAGCCGCAATGACCGGCGCACCGGCGAAGCGCTTCACGTCCAGCGTCACCGCGCGGGTGTCACCGGGGCGCCGCTGATAGCGGAATGCGGCGAGCAAAGGCTGGCGCGCCAGCGACCGGAGTGATGCGTTGGTTTCGCGCACGTCCATGCGACGCAGATGCTCGTCACCGGATGCCGTCACCTCCATCGTCCCGATCCCCTCGATCGCGGTCTCGCCGATCTCGCGCTGGACGCCCGCACGGTCGGAAACGACGTCTCCACCTTGAATGACCCGCCAAATGTGCGACTGCTCGAGAT
>JAIVJE010000404.1 GCA_020200195.1 Acidobacteriota bacterium
ACGCAACACCGGGCAGCTCTCGCTGCTCCTGCCTGGCGTCGTGACGCCGAATCCCGGCTCCTTCACCAGCATCCGTAACACGGGTGCCGGGGGACGGCCGTACGTCAACGGCAACCGGGAGCAGACCAACAATTACACGATCGATGGCGTGGACATGAACGAGTCGATCGACAACCTCGTGGCGTATCAGCCCAGCCCGGACGCGCTGGCCGAGATCAGCGTCGAGACGAACAACTACGCCGCCGACACCGGCAACGTGGCGGGCGCGGTCATCAGCAGCGTCCTCAAGTCCGGCACCAACCAGTTCCGCGGCAACGCCTTCGAGTTCTATCGGAACAGCACGATGGACTCGAACGCGTGGTTCAACAAACGCTCGAACGCGCCCAAGCCGGAGCGCAGGCAGGACATCTACGGGGGCACGCTGGGCGGGCCGCTCTTGAGGAACCGGCTGTTCTTCTTCGGCAATTATCAGGGCACGCGGTTCGACGCGCCGGGATTCGAGACGATCTCCGTCGCTCCGGAAACCTGGCGGCGCGGCGATCTCTCCAGTCTGTCGGCGACCCTCCGGGATCCAGCGACCGGCCTGGCTTTTTCTGGCAATCAGATCCCGGCCGGCCGGATAAGCCCGATCGCCCGGGCGATTTTCGCCAATTCGACACTCTATCCTCTGCCCAACCGCAACGTCAGCGGTGTCCTTAACAATTTTGTGGGCGAGACGCTGACGACCATTCGAGCGCACCAGGCCGACGCGCGCATCGACTGGAGCGCGTCGGCGAACGACAAGATCTTCGGACGGTTCTCGTTCGCCGAGTACGAATCGAGGAACGACAAGCGGGCATTTCCGCTGCTCCTGGGCAGCCTGACCGACTCGCCGTTCCGGAACATGGCGTTCAACTGGAACCGGATCTTCGGTCCGTCACTGGTCAACGAGCTCCTCGTCGGCTACAACCAGATCACCATCGTGACCCAGGCCCTGGACTGGGCCGGAATTGGCAATGCGAATGCGACGTTCGGGATTGGCGGGGGTCAGCCGGTCGCCGGCCTCAGCTCGATCGGGTGGGGCAGCGGACTGACGTCGGTTGGCTCGGGCGCCTCCAATACGGACACGCTCGACAAGACCTATCAGATCAACGAAAAGCTCACGTGGCTCACAGGACGACACACCCTGAAGTTCGGCGGCCAGCTGCTGCACTACGTGCAGCGGCGTTTCTACGCGGGAAACAACGGGCTGCTCGGCCTCTTCACCTACGGCGGCGCCTTCTCGGGCATCCCGTTCGGCGACTTCCTGCTCGACCAGGTCCGGGACAAGGGGCGCGGGAGCGCCTCGGAGCCGTGGACGCACCTCCACAACCGGATGGCGCTCTACGTCCAGGACGACTTCAAGCTGAAGCCCGAGCTCACGCTCAACCTCGGCATGCGCTGGGCCTATACGCAGCCGATCGTCGAGAAGGACGACCGGCAGTCCAACTTCGACCTGAGGACCGGCCAGCAGGTTTTTGCGGACGACAGCAGCCGCGAAGGCCGCGCGCTCTATAACGCGTACACCAAGGGCTTCGAACCGCGCCTCGGCATGGCGTGGCGGCCCGACGACAAGTGGGTCCTCCGCGCCGGGTACGGCATTTCCCAATACATGGAGGGGACGGGAGCCAACCTCCGCCTGCCGCTCAACCCGCCGTTTTTCTTCGAGTCCTTCGTTCAGTACGATGCGACGACAGGGCCGGGGACGCTCGCGACCGGCTTCGCCGACGTCAGGCCGCTCGACCAGCCGTCAGGCCAGGTGCGCGCCTGGGACCCGAACCTGCGGCCGCAGTTTACACAGCAGTGGAACGTGTTCGTCGAGCGTCTGCTCACTTCGTCCATGTCGGCCAACATCGGCTACGTCGGCCACAAGGCGGACCACCTGGTCACGCCGGTTGAGGGAAACCAGCCGCTGCCCGGGGTAGGCGATCCGGCAACCTGGCCCTCCACGCAGAGCCGCCGCCCGCTGTTCGCGACGGCCCCGCTCATCACGAACATCTCGACGACGGCGGCGCGCGGCCGCAGCAACTACCACGGGCTGCAGGCGAGTGTCCGCCAGCGGAACGGCGTGGGGCGGCGACTCGTCGGGGCTGGTCGAGGCCATCCTGGGCGGGTGGAGGATCAGCGGCATCTTTCAGGCGAGAACCGGCTTCCCGATCACGGTCATCGACGGCAGCGGCCCGTCGCTCCAAGCGGTGCGCGGGAACGAGCGGCCGAACTGCGTCGGCGACCCCGTGCCGGCCGACCAGAACATCGACCACTGGCTGGACATCAATGCGTTCTCGCGCGCGCCGCGCGGGACGTTTGGGGACTGCGGCATCGGCGTGGCCCGCGCGCCCGGTTATCGGAACATCGACGCCGTGCTCGCGAAGCGCTTCAGCGCCGGCGGCGAACGGTATTTCGAGTTCCGGGCCGAAGCGTTCAACCTGACGAACACTCCGAGCTTCGGTCCGCCGGGGCGCGACATCAACGCCCCGAACGCCTTCGGCCGTATCACGACTACCGTCAGCACGGCGCGGACGGTGGAGCTGGTGCTGAAGTTCTTCTTCTAAGTGCGGTGAAACCCAGTACCGTATCGCGGCGCCGGCTGCTGCAGCTCGGCGTCGGCGCCGCTACCGCGGGTGTTGCCCGGCGCGCGGAGCCGCACGCCTCGATCGCCCCTCAGGACCCGCTGCGCACGCGAGGACTATTTCTGCACGTCTGGGACCTGCAGGACGAGGGGGTCGATCGCGTACTCGGCTGGATGCGCGACTCCGGACTGAACCAGATGCTGATCGCCGGGTCGTATCACTCCGGCTGGTTCGTGCATCCCGGGAAGGCACGACGCCGTCTGTACATGACCCAGGGGGGCGTGCTCTATTTCCCGCCCGATCCAAAGATCTTCCGGAGCACACCGATTCAGCCCGACGTCGCCGATTTCGCCCGCGGCACCAACTGGCTTCGCGTGGCTGGTGAAAGCCTCGACCGGTACGGACTGCGGATGGCGTCGTGGACGATCGGCGCGCACAATAGCCGGCTCGGTCTCCGGTATCCCCAGTACACCCAACACACGGCATACGGAGACAGTCTTCCACACGCGCTCTCGATCGGACACGACGCCGTGCGTCAGTACTTGAAGGCGATGTGCCGCGATCTCGCCACCAACTACCCGCTGTATGGCGTGCAACTCGAAGCCTTCAGCTGGATGGGCGTCCGCCACGGCCACCACCACGAGCGCGATTTGACCGACCTCGGTCCGCTCGAGCAGACGCTCCTCTCGACCTGCTTCAACCCACAGACGATGGAGAAAGCCAGGGCGAAGGGGATCGATGCCGACCAGGCGCGTGAGACGGTCCGCCAGGTCCTCGACGCCGCGTTTCGCGAGGCGCCCGGCCGACCCGCGAATCACCCCGCATCCGTCGCCGAGCTGGAGGAGCGATCCCCGGCGCTCAAAGCGTACAATCGCTTCCGCCAGCAGGTGGCCGACGACCTGATCGTCGAGATCAAGAATGACGCGCTGAAGGGGACGACGTGCAAGCTCCTGCTGCAAGGAGCGTTTCAGGCTGACGTCGCTCATGCGGTCGACGGATTCGCGTGCGGCGCGTACGGACAGACGCCCGACAAGGTCCTGGAAACCGTCCGCCGTGCGACCGCGGGGGTGCCGGCGAGTTGGAAGGGCGACTTTCCCTGTTTCATTCGCCTCGGGATGGGAATCCCCGCCAACCCCGAACAGTTGCGAGCGATCGTCAGCGCTGTCAAGCAGGGGGGGGCGAGTGGCCCGGTGTTTTACAACTACTCGGAATCTCCGCCGCGGATGCTCTCGTGGGTGAAAGACGCGCTTCACGGCCTGTGATCGGCGCGGGTGCGTAGTCAGGAGAACAGGATGTCAAGGCGATCGCTTCAAATCGGACTGGGGGCGGTTTTTGTAATGGCGGCTTCCAGCTTCCAGCTTCTGGCTGGGGAGCTGGGAGCTGGGAACTCTCAGCTGCGATTCGCCCAGAATCCTGAATTCGACTTGTTGATCAAGAATGGCCACGTGATCGATCCGAAGAACGGCATCGATGCCGTCATGGACGTGGCGGTCGCCGGAGCGAAGATTGCGCGCGTGGCGACCGGCATCGACCCATCGCTGGCGAAACGCGTCGCTGATGCGACCGGGCTGTACGTGGTTCCGGGTCTGATCGACATCCACGCGCACGTCTTCTACGGAACGGACAAAGACGCCTACCTCAGCAACGGCGACTCCGCAGTTGCGCCTGACAACCACTCGTTTCGTAGCGGGCAGACGACGCTCGTCGATGTCGGCGGCGCGGGCTGGCGCAATTTTCCCCAATTCAAGGAACAGATCATTGATCGGGCCAGGACCCGCGTCCTCTCGTTCCTCAACATCGTCGGTTCCGGGATGCGCGGCGGTCCTGTCGAACAGAACCTCGGCGACATGGACGCGCGGCTGACGGCCTTGCGGATCCGCCAGCATCCGGGCGTGATTGTAGGGATTAAGGTCGCGCACTACAGCGGTCCGGAATGGGATCCGATCACGCGCGCGGTGGCGGCGGGCCGTGAGACGAACGTACCCGTGATGGTCGATTTCGGGGGGCGTACCCCGCCCCTTTCCCTGGAAGACCTGCTGCTGAAGCACCTCCGGCCCGGCGACATCCTGACCCACACCTACGCACAGGTGTCCGGCAGGATTCCCATCGTGGACGAAAAAGGGCAGGTGCGGCCCTATGTCCTGGAGGCGCGCAAACGAGGCATCATTTTCGACGCCGGCCACGGTGGCGGCAGCTTCCTCTTCAGTCAGGCAGTCCCCGCCTTGAAACAGGGGTTCAGCCCTGACGTGATCAGTACGGACCTGCACACCGGCAGCATGAACAGCGGCATGAAGGACATTCTGAACACGATGTCGAAGTTCCTGAATATGGGCATGCCGCTACAGGACGTCATCAAGGCCAATAGTGCGAAGGCCGCCGAAGTCATCAAGCGCCCCGATCTCGGGCATCTGAGCGCCGGAGCCGAAGCGGACATCGCGGTGCTGAACCTGCGGCGCGGGAAGTTCGGTTTCATCGACGTGTCGGGCGGGAAGCTGCCAGGCGATCAGAAGCTCGAGTGCGAGCTCACCGTCAAGGGCGGCCAGGTCGTCTGGGATCTGAACGGAATGTCGCATCCCTTGTGGACGGAAAGCCGGCGGCCGTAGGGTTTCGGGGTCACCATGAAGGTAGCAAGGGCATCCAAACGAAGGGGAGGGGTCACGATGATCCGTCGACTATCGATATCTCTGAGTTTCAGCCTGTTAATCGCCACCAACGCGCTGGCACAGTTGGCGTCCCAGACGGCGCTGGTCGGCACGGTGACGGACAGCGGCGGGCTGGTGGTGCCAGGCGCCCAGGTGGTCGCCGTCAACCTCGGCACTCAGGATACCTACGAGGCGACGACCAACGCCGAGGGCTACTACAACATCCAGTTTCCGCGCACCGGAAAGTATGAGATCACCGTAACGGTCGCTGGCTTTCAAACGTTCAAAACCACCGGCGTGGAGGTCGCCAACAACCAGGTCGTGCGGACCAACGCCGTCATGCAGGTCGGCGGCGTGGCCGAGTCGGTGACCGTCGCGGCGCAGTCCCAGGTGCTCGACACCGACCGCGCGACGGTGTCCGAGACAATCGGAGAGCGCGCGATCGTCGAATTGCCGCTGAGCGGGCGCAACGTATGGAGCCTGGCGAGCGCGACGCCTGGCGTCCTCATGGGCCTCAACAGCGATATCGGACTGAGTTTCAGAGGCGCCGGGCAGCGGGAGATCCAGAACAGCCTGTCGCTCGACGGCATCAACTCGTCCTCGAACCTCCTGGCTATGACCAGCATGCGCCCGATCGCAGACGCGGTGACGGAAATCCAGGTGCAGACCGGCAGCACCTCCGCCGAGTACGGCTCCTACCTCGGCGTCCACATCAACGTGGTGACCAAGAGCGGCACCAACGACCTCCACGGCTCCTTCTTCGAGTTCTTCCAGGACGATGCGCTCGACGAGCGGGGATACTTCGAGAACCGGTTGAATCCCGCGAATCCGCGGCGGCGCAACCAGTTCGGCGCCCAGATGGACGGCCCGCTCATGATCCCCGGGCTGTATAACGGCCGCAACAAGACCTTCTTCATGGGCGCGTACGAAGGGGTCCGTGGGGAGGCATTGTCGAGCCCGTTCGCCTTGGTCCCGACGGCGCTCATGCGCCAGGGGAACTTCTCGGAAATCACCAACGTCGCGATCAGGAATCCCTTCACCGGCCAGCCGTTTCCCGGGAACATCATTCCGCCGTCGCTGCTGTCTCCTATCTCATTGAAGCTTCTCGAGTATTACCCGGCCCCAACCGCAGCGGGGATCGTCAATAACTACCAGGCAACCAGCGCGAATACCGACGATGTCGACCAGGTTCTGGCCCGGGTCGATCAGAACCTCGGCAACAAGGTCCGGCTGTATGCCCGCTACAACTGGCATGACAGTTTCAACAGCAACGTCTTCAATGCCGCCATTCCCGTGACGGAAGTCACGCTTGAACAACTTCGCGGTGACCGGCGTCCCGTCCGCCGGCGCGGATCTCGGCATTCCCGGATTCGACGGCGACGTCAGATTCAACAATCCAGGCCTTCCGAGCGTCAACATCAGCAATTTCGCGAGCCTGTCAGCCGGCGGCACGAACTGGTTCCAGTTCGACACGACGTTCCAGATGTCGAACGTCATGGCCTACAACCGTGGATCGCACAACGTCCGAGGTGGTTTCGACCTGCGGCGGTTGGCGACCGGGCGCCGGGCGGCGAATGACGCTCGAGGCCTCTTCTCGTTTACCGGCGACATCACCGGGTTCTCGGTGGCGGACTTCATGCTCGGATTGCCGCGGACGGTGATACCGCCTACGGACCAGCTTCAGGGCCACGTGGGGGGATGGCGGAACGGGTTTTTCATCAACGACGTCTGGCAGGCTTCCCGAAACCTGACGCTGAACCTCGGACTGCGTTACGAACTGAATACGCCTGTCCAGACCTACGCCGGGTTCGCGTCCATGCTGGCCGAAGACTTCGAGACCATCATCCCCAGCAGCTTCCCGACCAAGGGGTTCAAGTTCCACGAACCGAACTACAAGGACATCGCCCCGCGCCTTGGCGCCACCTATCGCCTCGGCGAGAAGACGGTCGTGCGTGCCGGGTTCGGGATCTACTACAACCCGAACCAGATGAATTCGTTCACCTTCCTGACCAACAACCCTCCGTTGGCCGCCGTGACGACGTATACCTCGGATCCCGCGAACCCCACGTTGTCGTTCGCGAGCCCGTCCGGCGTGGTGGGACCGGCCGGTCGGCCCGACGTGATCTCGCCCACGCGTGATCTGCCCAATGCGAGGAAGGACCAGTGGAGCTTCGATATTCAGCGTGAGCTGTGGATGGGCACCGCCGTCGACCTGCAGTACGTGGGCTCGCACACCAGTCATCTGGATCGCAGCTTCTTCAACAACACGCCGCAGCCGGGTGCGGGACCGGTAGATCCGCGCCGCCCGAGCCAGAAATTCCGCGACCGCCGGATCATCCAGAACGATCTCGAGGCGGACTACGATGCGGTCAGCGTCATTCTGCGTAGGCGTATGAGCCATGGCCTGCAGGGGGATATGCACTACACCTGGTCGCGCACCCGGGACATGGCCACGCACTCGAACGGCGGCGGCGCGACGATGGACAACTACGACATCCAGCGGGACTACGGCCCGGCGAACTGGGACGTCCCGCACCGGTTCGTGGCGAGCTACATCTACGACGTGCCGTTCTT
>JAIVJE010000405.1 GCA_020200195.1 Acidobacteriota bacterium
CGTCATGGTTGCAGTCATCCGAGAAAATGAGCCCGCCATGAGCGACGTAACGGTGAATTCGCTGCCGGTCCTCGTGGCTGAAGCGCACCAGCTTATGGCCGGTCATGAACAGAAAAGGAAACGACAGAAGCTCCTCAGACGACGCCGCGATCACCACCTCTTCGGGATACACCGGGATGGAGGTATATTCCACGACCGAATTGAGCACGTTCGCTGCAACCTTGGGGTTGTAATCCCAGTCGCCGGAATCGTAACGCAGACGCCCGAACACGAACTCTGACGCGCGGGGCCGCCCCTGTCGAGCCGCCGACGTGTCGCCGGGCATCACCGCATTCTATCCGTGCCCCCTATAATGGAAGGAGCGACCCATCAGGCCGAACGTTACGGGCCGGTAAACGTTTGTGGTTCGAAGGCGTAATTGATGTCAGGAGCTCAGGCAGCGGGCGTCCCCGCTCGCGAAGTGGACGGCCGGGCCGCTTCCGCGGTCAAGGCACTGCAGGCCGAGGGCCGGCATGCCGAGGCGCGCGACCGCTACGCAGAGCTGGTATCCCGGCATCAACGGCGCGCTGCGCGCATTGCGTTTCACTACCTGCGCGACGCGGCCGAGGCCGACGAGGCCGTCCAGGACGCCTTCGTTAGAGCGTTTTCGCACCTGGCGACGTTCCGCGCAGAGCTGCCATTCGAGATCTGGTTTACACGCATCCTGATCAATGGATGCCTGGACCGGATCAAGGCTCGAAAGCGGCGCGAACGCTGGTTGGCGCCGATGCCCGGCAGCGGACCCTTCGATCAGGGCTACGCAGAGCGCGTGCCCGGTCGCGAGCCGTCTCCGGAGGATCAGGTGCTGGCGCGGGAGCGGCGGCAGCAGCTTGCAGCGGCGCTCGCGAAGCTCCCCGAGCGGCAACGATCTGTGTTCATGCTGAGTCACTACGAGGGCTGCACGTCGCGCGAAGTCAGCGCCGTCACCGGATTGAAGGAATCGACCGTACGCGTGCATCTGTTTCGGGCAATTCGCCGGTTGCGGACGCTGCTCGGGGAAAGCAGCCGGGTGACCGGCGCGGCGATACCAGGGGAGAAACATCGTGTCCATCCTTAACCGCCTGAGCCTGCGCCACCATCTCGATGACGCAGCCCTCGCCGCCATTTGGACGGAGCGCGCCGCTCCGGGCCGCGGCGGTGCAGCCGAAGCGGCGCATCTCGACGCGTGCGCAGACTGCCGCGCCCGTTACGCCGCATTTGCTGCATGGCTCGAGGATGTTCGGTTCGAAGCGCGGGCGGAGGCCGATCAGGCTTTCCCCCCGGACCGCCTGGCGTTGCAGCAGATTCAGATTACCCGGCGCCTGGAAGCGCTCGAGCGGCCGGCTCGGGTGATTCCCTTCCCGCGGTTCGCGCGCCCCATCGCATCAGAGCCGTCGGGCCCGCGGCGATGGATTGCCGTGGCCGCCGCAGCTGGCCTCATTGTCGGGCTCGGAGTCGGACAGTTGCTCGATCTGCGTCACACTTTGGACCGGCCAGGCACGTTCAGCGAAGCTGGGTCCCGCACGATCGCCCGTAACATGTCGCCTGAGCGGCCCGCGCTGCAACCGGTCAGCAGTGTCTCGAGCGACGAGTCCCTGATGAGCGAAGCGGAGGGATCGCTTCCACGCGGGCTCGAGGCGCTCGATGCGTTGACCCCACGCGCCCGCGACTACGATCAGCCCAGATAGTCGTGGCCGGATCCCAACCCCTCATTTTCCGCAAAGGCCTCGATATGAAGGAGGCCGTCGCCGGCGAGCTGGCGCAGGCCTATCACAGCGCGATCGTCGAGCAGGTCCGCGCCAACGATTACCGCTACGCATCAGGACGGCTCGTCATCCATCTGGCCCGCGAGTTCGGCTTCTGTTACGGCGTCGACCGCGCGGTTGACTACGCCTATCAGGCGCGACGCCGCTTTCCCGGCCGGAACGTGTTCCTCACGGGGGAGATTATTCACAATCCGCACGTCAACGATCGGCTTCGCGAGGTGGGCATCCGGTTTCTGAGCGATCCCGGCGAGCGGTCGAACACGCTTGGTCCGGACGATGTCGTGATTCTGCCGGCTTTCGGAGTGACCGTGGGCGAGATGGCTCAACTGGCCGCCCAGGGATGCACCCTCGTCGACACGACGTGCGGATCCGTGCTGAACGTCTGGAAGAACGTCGTCCGCTACGCCCAGGACGGGTTCACCGCCATCATTCACGGAAAAGTGAAGCACGAGGAGACGCGGGCGACCGCCTCGCAGGCCTTGAAGTTCCCGCAGGGCCGGTACCTGGTCGTGCTCGATCGCGAGGAAGCCGCCATCGTGTGCGATTACATCCGTGACGGCGGCAATCGAGACGCCTTCCTCGATCGCTTCGCCGCCTCGTCCTCTCCCGGCTTCGATCCCGATCGTGATCTCGAGCGCGTCGGATGCGCCAACCAGACGACGATGCTGATGTCGGAATCGCTCGGCATTGGCGAGATGTTTCGCGAAGCGATGACCGCCCGATATGGCGAGCAGGACCTGGCCCGCCATTTCCGTGCCTTCGACACGATCTGCAGTGCGACGCAAGAGCGGCAGGACGCGGTCGTGGCGCTGCTGAACGAGCATCCACTCCACCTGATGCTTGTCGTCGGGGGGTACAACAGCAGCAACACCTGCAACCTCGCTCGCATCTGCGCGGAGCAGGCGCCGACCTTCCACATCGCCGAGCCCGACTGCCTGTTGTCGAGCGAGGAGATCCAGCACCGTCCGGTCGGAGCGCCGTCCACCACCCGCGAACGCGAAGAGGTGACCCGCGGCTGGTTGCCCACGCATCGGCCGCTGGTGATCGGCCTGACCGCCGGAGCCTCGACGCCCAACAATATCGTCGGCCAGGTGATCGAGAAGCTTTCCCTCTTCGCCGGTCAGTAGCCCCCCGACACTCGCCTGGGAGGGGGGACACTCGAGAGGGACACTCAGGAGGGACAGTCCCCCTGAGTGTCCGCCTTCACGAGGGTCCCTTTCTCGCGGGCTCCAACCATCAAAAGCCGTTGTGTCTATGCGTGTTAAAGGGCTGCGCACGGGTAAACGTGGAGCCGCGGAGGGTCGTAATAACGGCAGCAATAACCGACCGGAGAACCAGAATCGACTATGGCAAGACATATTACGTTCGCATTGATGGCGTGGCTGGCCGCCTCATCCGTGGCCGGGGCGGTCGAGCTTTGTGAGCTCCAGAAGCCTTCCGCGGAGCACACTGGCACGTCGATGCGCGAGCGCGGCTGGAAATGGTGGCAGGACGAGAAAAGTCGAGCCGAGCTGAGCCTGACGCCGCAGCAATCCGCTGAGATCGATCAGATTTTCGAAGGCTCAATCGGAAAGCTGCGCGAAGCGAGGCATGCCACGGAGCGTCTCGAGAAGACGCTGTCGGACACGATCAGCGCCAACGTCGCCGACCCGTCGGTCGTCGCGCAGCAGGCTGAAAAATTCGAGACCGCACGCGCCGAGCAGAACCGGCTGCGCACAGTGATGCTCTACCGGATGCATCGTGTGCTCAACGCCGATCAGCGGGCGCGCCTCAAGGTCATGTACGAGCGACGCGAAGGGTCGCGCGGCAAGGGCGGACAGGAGGCACGTCGTGAGTAGGACAGCAACGTATTGGGCCGCAGCCGCGCTGGCGGCGCTGATGCCCGCTCCTGCGTCCGCGCAGGATTCGAACGATCATGTGAAGGCGCTCATCCAGCAGGCGATGCAGCAGGTACAGCCACAGCCGGCGGAAGTTCCAGGACTACCGTTCACGACGCCAGGCCCGCGCGTCGAGCTCACCGTGCAGGAGGCCGTGCAGCGTGCGCTCGAGAAGAACATCGATATCTCGGTGGCGCGACTCGCGCCGCTGACATGGGACTTCACGATTGCCGGGCTGGAATCCAACTATCGTCCGAACGTGACGTCAGGGTTCACCAACACAAACCAGCGCATCATCCCGACGAACCAGACACAGGGCATCACCCAGATTACGCGGACCGGCACCGTCAATTGGTCGAGCGGATTCGCGCAGAACCTGTGGTGGGGCGGGAGTTCGTACAGTGTCGGCTATACGGGTTCCAGGGTTGATTCTCCGAGCACGTTCAACACGCGCAACCCGACGTACCGGTCGGGATTGTCCGCCAACTTCACACAACCGCTGCTTCGCGGCTTCACGACTGATGCGACGCGCACGGCTTTGCTGACGAACCGGCTGAACCGGCAGAACGATGAGATCGCGCTGCTGTCGACGACAGCCACGACGCAGGCGAACGTCAGGAACGCGTACTGGGATCTCGTGTATGCCATCCAGGCGGTCGAAGCTGCGCAGAGTTCCGTCTCTCTCGCGTCGAAGCTGGTTCAGGACAATCGGACGCGCGTGGAAATCGGCACGCTGGCGCCCATCGACGTGATTTCGGCGCAGGCCGAAGAAGCCACGCGTCGCAATACGCTCGTCCAGGCGCAAGCGACGGTGCGGACAGCCGAGCTCACCCTGAAGCGCCTGATCGTCAGCGGCACCGACGACCCGATCTGGACCTCCTCGATACAACCGATCGATCGGCCCACCGCCGCGCCCGAACCGATCAACATGGAAGCAGCCGTGAGCCGTGCGCTACAAGACCGCACCGATCTGCAG
>JAIVJE010000406.1 GCA_020200195.1 Acidobacteriota bacterium
ATCTCAAGGTCCTGCGTCCGATGGCTATGACGCATGGCGACAAGCGGATCGCGCTGTATCCCTCGGATCACTTCAAGGTGACCTACAGCATCAGCTTCGATCATCCGCTGCTCCGTCATCAGTCGCGGACCATGCGGATCACTGAAGAAACGTTCGTGGAAGAGATCGCCCCGGCGCGTACGTTCGGCTTTCTCAAGGAAGTCGAGATGCTGCGGCAGCGTGGCCTTGCGCTCGGCGGATCGCTCGACAACGCGATTGTGCTGGGCGAGACGGGCGTCCTCAACAACGCGCTGCGGTTCGACGACGAGTTCGTCCGCCACAAGATTCTCGACGTCATCGGCGATCTGTCGCTCGTCGGCCATCCGGTGATCGGCCACCTCGTGGCGCACCGCGGCGGACACGCGCTGCACACGGCGTTCGCCGCAAAGATCCTGGAAGAAACGGACGCCTGGCGGATAGTCGAAGCGCCGGCTGAAGGGGCCGCGATCGGCGTCCCTGTTCCGACCACCGTCAAGACCGCGGCGCGCCTGGCGAACTGAGCGCCGGCGCTGCGGTCAGACCACGAGTAGCGTCTTCGTCGTCGTTGGCGACCCGCACGCTTCGAACCAGTCAATCCCCTCGCTGACCAGATCGAATTTCAACCCGTAGCGTCCCGGTTCGGCCGGAGCGGTAATCGTCATCGGCACCTGCGCGGCGGCACCGGGCTGCAGTGCCTCCGGAAGCCACGCTCGCTCAAAATCCCTGTTCAATATGGAGCCGTCGGCGGAGCACAGCTGGGCACCCAGTCTCACCAGCCGCCGTCCGTAGCTCGCCTGCGCAGGAAAGGCACGGGTCGACGCGTTGCGGACCGTGGTTTTGACGGTGAGTTGCCGCCCGCGGCGGGCCACGAGCGGCAGCGGCCCGGCGGCGCCGCGCACGGCGATTTCCGCCCGCGGTGTTGCGCCGGGAATGGCGTTGCCGAGATTGTTGTCGTCCCAGACTTCGTGCTTGATGGCCAGAAGTGCGTCGCTGCCCGGCACGAAGCGCCGGGAAAACATGTTCTCCGGGTGGTCGGTCAACTCCCAACAGAGCCGGTCCACGCCGATCTCCTGCGCGGTCGCTCGTGCCAGCGCCATCTCCTGGTCGCTGTCGTTGTGCGTGAACAGAATGTAGCGCCAGTTGATGAACGGCACATCGCGTCCCGTTCGCGCCTTCTCGTCCGCGGCCGCTCGTAGATTCCGGATCGCCTTGTCGAAATCACCGCGCCTGCGGTACTGCGCGTACGTTTCGGGAGTCGCGCCGTCGATGGAGAAGGTGACCTCGTCGATCCCGGACCGGATCAGCCGTCGCGCCTGATCCTCGGAAAATGCGAGTCCGTTCGTGCTGGTGTAGAGGTAGACCGCGGGGAAGCGCGACTTGATGTATTCACACATCTCGATCGCGCGCTTGTGGAGAAATGCTTCGCCGTAATTGAAAAAATCAATGCGGCCGAGTGATGGACCTGCCTCGTCCACGACCCGCTGGAACAGGTCGAAATCGAGCATCCCCGCAGTGCGGGTCCGCGTGATCCCCGTTTCGGGCGCACAGCACGCCTGCGCGCACGAGATGTTGCAGGCCGCCGTGCACTCGATGTACAGCCGCGTCGGAAGCGTGCCGACATCGGTCCCGCGCTGGGGTGGGGCATCGGATTTCGCCAACGGAAGCTTCAACGGACAATCGCCGCAGAACTTCGATCCGCCTGCGTTGATGTCCTGCCGCAACGTCGAGGCGCGCGGGCCGGTCCAGATCGCCGACACCGTCTCCGCCCTGGCGTCGCCGAGAACCCGCTTGCCGTACGGATCCGCGCAGCCGCACACCATGCGTCCGTCGCAGAGCATGATCATCGTGCTCCACGGCCAGGAGCACGTAAACCGGGTGGCCAGATAGTTCAGGGACACACAGAAAGAATCGGGTGATCGGCGATCGGGCGATCTAGGCTTTCTTCGTCAGTTTCTTCATGTAGGCCCCCAGCCGTTCGTTCTCGTACGAGACGAAGTTCAGGAAGAGGCTTTCCGAGAGGTACTGGCGCCGTTCGTCGTCGCTCATCTGATCGATGACGGACTGAATCTCGCGCACGGTGTCCTCGAATGAGTGCTCGAGCTCCCGCTTGACGGTCATCTCCCGGTACAGCGATTCCAGCACCGTCAACAGATCGCCGTCCAGGGGCACTTCGGCGCCGGTGGTCGTTTTGATCGTGCGCATGCGGCTACGCTCCGAAGCTTTTGACGGCGCTCGGCTCATCCGGGTGTACCTCGATGAAGTTCTGGGCCCCGGTCATCGTCAGCATCGTCTCGACGCGCTTCTGCACGCCGGCGAGCTTCAGCGATCCCCCCGCCGCCGTGGCCTGACGATACAGGTCCATCAGGCAGCCGATGGTGGCGCTGTCGACGTAGCCGACTGACGAGAGATCCACGAGCACTTTGCGCTCCCCTGCGGCAATGAGCTGCGTGACCGCCGAGGAGAACTCGGAGAGCAGGGGGTACATCAGCCTGGACTCGCGGACGCGGACGACGGCGATGCCGTTGGCGTGCTCGGTAGTGAGATTCATTCAGACACTCCGGATCGCCGGCTGCGCGCCCTCGCGGGTGCCCCCCGCTTGCGGCGCTGCGCCGGCTGTTTGTCCTGGAGCCGCCTGAGCTGTCGCGCCAGCTCGATGCGGCCTCGGTTGATGCGCGATTTCACGGTTCCTTCCGGCAGGCCGAGCCGGTCTGCGATCTCCTGATACGACAGCTCCTGCAGATCCCGCAGGATGACCGCGGTCCTGAGCGTCAGCGGCAGCGTCTGGAGCGCCTGCCTCAGCAGCGCCCGCAGGTCCTGATGCTCGGCTGCTGCATACGGCCCGCGATCGGTCGACGCCGGCTGCAGATCCCCCGCATCGATGTCGCGCGCGATCGTCTGTCGCTCCTTGCGCACGCTGCGGTAATGATCGATGCACAGGTTGCGGCTGATGCTGATGATCCATGTCTGGAAGTTCGCACGGCGGTCGAACGTCCCGAGCGCCTTGAAGATCTTCAGGAAGATATCCTGCGTCAGATCCTCGGCTTCATCGTGGCGCCCGACGAACTTGTACGCGACGTTGAAAACCTTGCGCCAGTTCTGACGGACGATCAACTCCCACGCCGCCTGATCGCCAGTCAGGCACTGCTCGATCAGGCTGTCGGGCGTGAGCGGTTGTGGCGCCGCAGAATCAACAGACATGCGTCATCAGGTTACGTCTGGAAAGACACGCACATCATAACTTTATCACGTACGTAGTCCTTGGTCCTTGCTGTTAGCAGCGGTCCTTGGTCCTTCAGTCCTTGATGCAAAGCACCAAGGACCCAAGGACTCAGAACTGCGTACGATAGTATTCTGAGTGCCCGGATTTTACCGCGCTGCAGGGATCCTCGTGTGCGACGACGTGCCGCTCGACCGCATCGCCGCCACCGAAGGCACACCGCTCTACGTCTACAGCGCTGCAACCATCGAGGCGCGATACCGCGCCGTCGACGAAGCGTTCGCCGCTCATCCTCACGCGATGCACTACGCGTTGAAGGCCAACTCCACGCTCGCGGTCGCGCGGTTGCTGCGCGGGCTCGGCAGCAACGTCGACGCCAACTCCGGCGGGGAGATCGACGTGGCGCTGCGCGCGGGGTACATTCCGCCTCAAATCGTGTTTACCGGTGTAGGCAAGACACAGAGCGAGCTTGCGCAGGCGGTCGATCTGGGTGTGAAGACGATCAACGCCGAGTCCGAAGGGGAGCTCGAACGCATCGATGCGCTAGCCCGAAACCGCCAGACGCGCGCGCGCGTTGCGCTACGGGTCAACCCCGACATCGATGCACGCAGCCATCCGCACATCTCGACCGGGCTGAAAACGAATAAATTCGGTATCGCGATCACCGATGTCCGCCAGATCGCGCGCCGCGCGGCGCTGCGCGGTGGCTTGGAGATAGTTGGACTCCACAGTCACGTCGGATCGCAGATCACCGATCTCGAGCCGCTCCGCCGCGCCGCGGAATCCCTCGTCGGGCTCGCCCGCGAGTTACGCGACGATGGGATCGTCATCGATCATCTGGATCTGGGTGGCGGGCTCGGAATCTCGTAAGACGGGGCGCCCGTCCCTGACGCACGCGCCTACGCCATCCTCGACGCCGGGATGACGGAGCTGATACGCCCCATGCTGTACGGGGCCTACCATCGGATCGAACCGGTGTTGCCATCCCGCGCCGACGAGGTCGAATGCGATCTCGTCGGGCCGCTCTGCGAGAGCAGTGACACCCTCGGGAAGGGACGGCGGCTCCCGCGACCGTCGGTCGGCGATCTCTTTGCCGTGCTCGACACGGGTGCCTACGGCGCCGTGATGGCGTCCAATTACAACCGCCGGACGATGCCGGCGGAGGTGATGGTGAGCGGCGGCCGGTGGACCGTCATTCGGCGGCGACAGACGATCGACGATCTGGTGGCGCTCGAGACGTGATGCGGGGGGTGCTCATCGCGTTCGAAGGGCTCGACCAGAGTGGCAAGCAGACGCAGGCCGAGTTGCTGCGCGAGCACGTCCTGGCTCGGGGACGCCAGTGCCGCCTGCTGTCTTTTCCCGATTACGCGACGCCGATCGGAGCGGAACTGGGGCGCGCGCTCCACGGCGAGCGCGAATACGCCACTGACGTCATGCAGCTCCTCTACGTCGCGAACCGCTACGAGGCGCGACCAGAGATTGAGGCGGGGCTCGCCGCCGGCATGGTCCTCCTCAGTGATCGGTATGCCGCATCGAGCATTGCGTACGGCGAGGCTCAGGGGTTGGACGCGGCCTGGCTCGCTGACATCCAGCGATTTCTGCCGCCGGCGGACTTGACCATTCTGCTCGACATCGCGCCCGAGACGGCGGTGCGCAGGAAGGCGGCCGGACGCGATCGGTATGAGCGGGACCTCGGACTGCTGTCACGCGTGGGCGCCAGCTACCGACGCCAGGCGCTGGCCCACGCGTGGCTGCGGATCGACGGCGAGCGCCCGAAAGCTGAGGTCTCGGCCGACGTCATCGCTGCAGTCGAGTCGCGACTCGTGCTGCGGTAAGAGCCCGCACGTCGCGCGCACCCGCCTCGCGCAGGACCCTCGCGCACGCTTCCAACGTCGCACCTGTCGTGCTGACGTCATCCACGAGCACCACGCACTTCCCGCGTACGCTCGTACGGCGCGCGAGCGCGAAAGCGCCGCGCACGTTGGCGTGCCTGCGGCCGGCTGGCAGATCCGTCTGCGAGGGTGTCGCGCGCACGCGGCGCAGGGCGTGGTATACCGGGCAACCGAGATGCCGCGCCAGTTCTGCGGCTTGATTGAACCCGCGGGCGCGGCGGCGGCTTCGATGCAGCGGCACAGGCACGATGATCATCTCGCCTTGTAGCAAATCGCTGCCATGGCGGCGCAGCATCGCCGAGAGCGGACGTGCCACCGAACGGCGGCCGCCATACTTCAGCGCGTGCAGGATCCCTCGGAGCGAGCCGGCGTATTCCCCGATCGCACGCCGCGACGAGAGTGCGCTGGGTGTGCGCCGGCAGGAACCCCGGCGCCGCGAGAGCGATTTCAGGCCGTAGCGGCTCCGGTCGGCTCGTCGCTGACCTCGATTCGCTCCGCCTCTCCCCAGAGGCGCTCGAGCGAGTAGAACTCACGCGTCTGCGGCGTGAACACATGGACAATGAACGTGAAGAAGTCCATCAGGACCCATTCGGCGCGGTCATACCCTTCGATGTGCGCCGGCCTGACTTTCGCCGCGCGCAACGCCTCTTCAACCGCATCCGCAATCGCCTTGACCTGACGCTGATTCTGTCCGGAGCACAGCACGAAGAAATCGGTAAAGGCGGGGGTATTCCGCAAATCGAGCACGACGACCTTCGCGGCCTGCTTGCTGAGCGCCGCACGGACCGCCTTTGTGACGTCTCCAGACAGGCGCTTCTTCCCGGCCGCGCTGCGCCGTTTGAGTTCAGTTTTGGCCATGCAAGTGATCTGCCGCGTGAGGCGCCGCGGCCGCGGTGGTGTCGCCCGAATACAGGCGATGTTGAACAATGTGCTGCTCGACCCCGTCGGGCACGAGCCCGTCGATTGATTCGTTCGCGCGAAGACGCCGGCGTACCTCGGTCGAGGAGACGTCCGGCATAGCCGCATCCACCAGGTAGATCGCGGTTTCCGTCGCGTCAGGCGGATCCGCGGTGGCGGACGTCATGCGCCCTGCCAGATGCGGCAGCGTCGTCGGCATCGATGTCGCGGGATATCCCGGCCTCGACAGGACGATGAAGTGCGACTGATCGAGGACCGAGGGATAGCGATGCCAGGTTGCAATTTCCGCGAACGCGTCCGCGCCGGTGATGAAGAAAATTTGCGAACCTGTCAGTCCGATCGCATGAAGGCGGTCGAGGGTATCTGCGGTGTAGGAAGGTCCCGGTGCTCGGAGTTCCGTGTCGCTCGCTTCCAGGCCGTCGAGGCCGTTGACCGCAATCGCCGTCATGGCAAACCGGTGGTATGCCGAGGCGAACGGCTGATACTGCCGGTGTGGCGGGATACCCGGGGCAGTCCAGCATCGTGCGGCGCCATGGCGGCCGGCGCAGTATCACGCTCTCGCCCCGCCGCCACCTGCTTCCAGATGGCTTCCAGTAGCTGGTCCACGCCTTCACCAGTCGCCGCGGAAATCGGATACAGCGTGATTCCGCGCGCCTGCAGATGGGTTGCGAGAGACGCCAGCCGCGCCGGATCGTCCAGCGCGTCAATCTTGTTTGCCGCTGCCAGCAGGCGCTTCTCTACCAGCCGCTCACCCGACGCATCGCGTCCCGGAAACAGAGCGAGCTCGCGCGCAATGATCTCGAAATCGCTGACTGTGTCCCGGCCGCTCGTCGACGACACGTCCACCAGGTGCACCAGCACTTTCGTGCGCTCCAGGTGGCTCAGGAATCGGTGGCCGAGCCCGTGGCCCTCATGGGCTCCCTCGATCAATCCCGGCACGTCTGCGACGACGAAGCTGCGATCGCCGGAGAGTCCCACGACGCCGAGATTCGGCGTGAGCGTGGTGAAGGGGTAACTCGCAATCTTCGGGCGCGCGGCGGAGATGCGGGCAATCAGTGTGGACTTGCCGGCGTTCGGGAATCCGACCAGACCGACATCCGCCAGCAGCTTCAGGTGCAGCCGCAGATCTTTCTCCTCACCCGGGAGACCGGGTTGGTGCCGGCGCGGCGCACGATTGGTGGAGGTGGCGAACTGCGCGTTGCCAAGCCCGCCGATGCCGCCTTTGGCGATGATGACCCGCTGGCCGCCCTCCGTCAGATCGAACAGCTGGACGACGTCCTCACCGGCGCGTTCATACACGACGGTGCCGACGGGAACCTGAAGCTCCACGTCACTGCCCTTGCGGCCGGTGCGGTTGGATCCCTCACCATGTCCGCCGCGTCCGGCTTCGAACTGCTTCTGAAAACGGAAATTGAGGAGTGTATTGAGGTTGGGATTTGCGATCAGGTAGACCGACCCGCCGGGTCCACCGTTGCCGCCGTCCGGTCCGCCGCGCGGCACGAACTTCTCCCGCCGGAAGCTGAGCGCGCCGGCGCCGCCGTGACCAGCCGCGACGTGGATGTCTACTTCGTCGACGAACATGAGGCAGCGTCCAGTCGACGTTCCTCAGCCGGCTGTCTCAACGCTCTTCGACAGGAAGCACACTGATCATGCGGCCGCGGGCGCCGTGATCCTCGAAGCGCACGCGTCCGTCGATCTTCGCGAACAACGTGTCGTCTTTGCCAAGACCGACGTTGAGGCCGGGCCGGAATTTGCGCCCGCGCTGGCGCACGAGAATCGATCCGCCCGTGACGACGTTGCCATCGAAGCGTTTGACGCCGAGGCGCTGTGAGTTGCTGTCGCGCCCGTTGCGGGAAGAACCCTGTCCTTTTTTTGTTGCCATGTCGTGCCTGCGCTAAATGACGATGTCCGTAACGCGCACGCGCGTGTACGTGCTGCGATGTCCCTTGGTGCGGCGCATGCCCTTCCGCCGCTTCTTCTTGAACACGCGGATCTTCGGCCCGCGGCTCTCCCCGTCCACGATGCCGACGACCTTCGCGTTGGCCACGAACGGCGCGCCGGCGAGCATCTCGCCGCCGTCCTGCTCGAGAAAGAGGACCCTGTCGAAAGTGATTTCCTTGCCTGCTTCGGCGTCGAGACGGTCAATCGTGATGACGGAGCCGGGCTCGACTTTTACCTGGCGGCCGCCGCTTTGAATGATTGCGAACACGTTCCACCCTTCGGATATCCGCGCGGGGCCTGGGTTCACAGCCGGGCCTGACGGACGCTCTGCAAAGGAACTAGCGTAACACGGAACCCGTTATGCTGTAAACGCTTAGGGGGCCCTGGGTAGTGTCGCAGTTTGATTGACTAGGTCAGGCTGACATCGCTTCTAAAGATCACAAAGACCAGCGCGATGTCGAGCACCGCGACGAACGATGAAAACATCGCGTGTGCCGGCGCATACGGGATGTACTGAAGGCCGACACGTCCGGCGAGCCACAAAAGCAGAAAAACCGTGATTCTCCGCCGGTTCAACTCGCCCACGGCGCAGCCGTACAGAAGCAGACCCCAGAATGCCGTGTGAGCAATCCAAGCGGCGATTAACGGCGAACCGACCACGCCGACGAGTCTATATCGAGCGCTTCGACGCCGCGGCTATGGGAGTCGAGGGCCTTACTTCAACAGAACGCGTGTGCCGCGAATCTTCTGCGTGCTCAGTGCGTTGAGGAAGCTCGGAATGAGCTGGTCCATCAGCTCGAAGTAGGACGAGAGCGCCGGCGTATTCTGCTGAGCGGGGTAGAGTCGCTGTTCCTGCAGTTTCTCGGCGTAGAGCTGCGAGCCGGTGCGGCCGTCGATGAAGATGAACTGCGGCTGGAGGTTGAATCCCTTCCGTTCCATGAACACCCGGACCTGCGTGACGCTCCGGCGCCCCATCGCATCGTAGGCTTCGACCTGCCGCGGCACGAACCCGGACGTCTGAATCGGCGTGAACAGCACGGTGCCGGTCACGATCAGCGGGTTCTGGTATTCCTCGCCGATCTTCTTCCAGAACGCAGCGTCCGCAAATATGCCCTGGTACTTCTCGAGATCCTTCTCGTTCTTGATCTGCCCGGCCTGATCCGGGGGCGCGGGCTGCTGACCGTCTGCCGCGTCAGGACTGACGGGCGGTGCATCGGCACCGTTTTTCGCCTGGTCCCGAGCCATTTCCGCGAGCGGCAGGACCTCCGCGTCGATCACCCGAAGGTTGGATTTCGTCCGCAGCTGACTGCGCAGCAGGCGCACCGTCTCGAGGTTTGCATCCACGTCATCGGTGCCGCCGCCGATGAACCCGGCGACGAGGACCCGCGAGAACGCCGACACATCCATCTTCGGCTGGATGGGCGTTTCGATGGGGATCTCGTAGAAGTTCGTGCAGGCCAGGGACCCACCGAGCAGCACGAGGCTAGCGATCGTTGCGACGCTTCGTGCGGTCATTGATTTCTTTGAAGAGGTCGTAATTCTGCCGGATCAGCAGGCTTTTCGGATCGAGCTCCAGCGCCTTCTCGTAGGCCTTGCGGGCTTCCTCAAACTTGCCTTCGTGCTCATACGCGATCGCCAGATTGTTCCACGCCGCCGAGTACGTCGGATCGATTTGCACCGCTTTCTCCCAGCGGTACGCGGCCTCCTTCCAGAGGCCGTTCTGCGCGACCTTGATGCCGAACTCGACCTGGGACTTCGCACTGGAGCGCGCGTCCGCGTAAGCCCCGGGCACCGCGGCGGTCAACGCACCCATTACGATCAGCGCCCGAAAAAAGCCACGATAAAGCATGACTGATGTGCCGTCCACTATAGCACCGCGCTTCAAGCCCGCAAGGGGATTCGCGGACTGCCGGTCTGACTTTCGCAGCAATGGATGTACCACGTGTATTCCCGAGACTTCGGGCGCCAGCGCGCGGTTTGTCAGGACAATTGCGTAAGCGTCCAACGTCATGCGTAAGAGCAAGGTTGCACGTGGAGACAGCCGACACCTATAATGAGGACAGAGGGGTCGGGCCGTTGTGCTGCGCTGCAGCCGCGGAGCCGGCCCCTTAGGCTTTGGGTCTGCGGGCGCGGCGCCGAAAGGGTTCCCGATGGACCTCCTGACCGCCGTCGCCGTCTCCATGCTCGGGGTATCGCGCCTGCGAGCCGCCTCAGCATTCAAGGCCGTCCAACACCTCGACGAGCCCCGCACTGTGGTGCTGGACCGTGTCCTCGCCGCCTGCGGCAGCGAGCCTGCGGCTTGGCCGCTACTGTCAGCGCAGGCCGAGGAAATGGCCGATCAGGCGGTGCGGGCCGGTCGCGCTGCCGGGATTGAGCCGGTTCCCCTTTTCGCCGAGCGGTATCCACCGCTCGTCGCCTGCATTCCGGATCCACCGCCGGTTTTATGGTGCCGGGGAGATCTCGACGTCCTGACGCGTCCGGGTGTGGCGATCGTCGGCTCGCGGGCGGCAACGCCATACGCGCTCCAGGTGGGAGGGCGGCTCAGCGCTGAGCTGGCCGAGCGGGGACTCGTGGTCGCGAGCGGTCTTGCCAGAGGCGTAGACTCTGCAGCCCATCGGGGCTGCCTGGACGCCGGCGGCGTAACGGTCGCAGTGCTCGGCTCAGGCGTCGACAGGATCTATCCGGCCGAACATACCGACCTTGCCGCAAGTATCTCGAAACACGGTGTCCTGGTGAGCGAGCTCGGACCCGGAGCGGCGCCGCTTTCGGAGCACTTTCCCCTCCGCAATCGGATTATCAGCGGGATCTCACTCGCCGTCGTCGTCGTCGAAGCCTGCGAGAAGAGCGGATCCCTCATCACCGCACGCTGCGCCCTGGATCAGGGCCGGGACGTGATGGCAGTGCCCGGTAGCGTGCTGTCAGGCCGCAACCGCGGATCGCATGGCCTTTTGAAGGACGGGGCAAAGGTCGTGGAGACTGCGGACGATATTCTTGAGGAGCTGGGGTGGCCGTCCGCCGTTACCCACCCGTTGTCAAGTTCTAAGTCGTTGAATTCAGACTCTTTAC
>JAIVJE010000407.1 GCA_020200195.1 Acidobacteriota bacterium
AGCTGATCCACACGGTGCGGGGCATTGGTTATGTTCTCAAAGTGGCGTGAGCGGTTGCGCCACACGCTCGGCTTCCGGCTGGCTCTCTGGTACGCGGTCATCTTCATCGCGAGCTCGCTGGCGCTCGTCGCTCTCACCTACCTGCTACTGGCGGCGTCGCTGCGTCAGTACGATCGGGACACGATCGAGACCTACCTCGTGCAGTTCGCCGCTGCCTACGCGCGGGGCGGCGCAAACGGACTCGCGCGCGAAATCCGAAGGATAGAAGTGGCCGCCGCACCCGGCCTGCTGTTCGTACGCACGGTCGGGGCACGACAGGACGTCCTGTTCCTGAGCATGCCCGAGCCGTGGCGCCGCTTCGACCTGTCACAACTCGCCACGCCGTCACTGAGTGGCGAACAGACGTGGGCCACGCTTCATACGGGCGACGGCGGTGATGTACTGGAAGTCGCCTCCGTCCGCCTGGCGGACGACACCTTGTTCCAGGTCGGGATGAGCACCCAACGACGGGCGGAGCTCTTGCGGCGATTCCGGCGAGTGCTCCTGCTCGACTTCGCGTCGATCATTCTCATCGGCCTTGCGGGTGGCGCCGTTCTGACGTCGTCGGCGCTCCGTCCGGTACGCACGCTGGCTGAGACGGTTGGCGCCATCATGCGAACCGGACGTACGGACGCACGGGTACCGGTGCAGGACACAGGCGATGCGCTCGGCGAATTGGGGACGCTGGTCAATGCGATGCTGGACCGCATCGACGCGGTCTTGGCCGGCATGCGCGGCGCACTCGACAATGTGGCGCACGACCTGAGGACTCCGATGGCACGCCTCAGAGGCATCGCCGAGACCGCGCTGGCGTCGAACGACCCCGTGACACTCCGTGACGCGCTGGGGGAATGTCTCGAGGAATCCGACCGTGTCGTGGCGATGCTGAACACGCTGATGGACATCTCCGAAGCGGAAACCGGCACGATGTCGCTTCACGTCGAACCGACCGACTTCGCCAAACTGATCCAGCAGACTGTCGATCTATACGAAGACCTCGCCGAGGAACGCGGCATCAAGATCCTGACGAATGCTGCCGCGCTCTCCGTGCCCGTGGATCGCAATCGCATGCGGCAGGTCCTGGCGAACCTGCTCGACAACGCGGTCAAGTACACGCCAGCCGGCGGCCGGATCGAAATCTCCGCCACTCGCGACGGGCCGGACGCGGTGCTGAGTGTGTCCGACACGGGCATCGGGATCACCCCTGACGAGCTGCCGCATATATTCGAACGGCTGTATCGCGGTGATAAGAGCCGCTCGGCTCGCGGTCTCGGGCTCGGGTTGAGCCTGGTCAAGGCCATCGTGGAAGCGCACGGCGGACGCGTCACCGTGCACTCGACACCAGGCGGCGGAACCCGGTTCGACCTGCGACTCCCCATCGTCCTCCCAACCTTTCACCGATGTAATCCGCCAGACATGAGCCGGTAATCCCAGGTGCGTATTGTCGATAGGTATCAAACCGAAGCTGTCGACAGGAGACACAGCATCATGGATTCCAACTACATCAGAACCGACCGCCCCCCGAGTGGGCGTAACGGTTTTCGCACCAGGGCGGGGCTGGCGGCGGGCGCGCTGCTGCTGACCGGTTCCATCCTCGGCTGGACCGCGGCCGAGAACGGCGCCGGCGTCGCCAGCGCCGCGCCTGCCGCCCCCGTGGCGGCCGCATCGGGTGCAGATCGCACGATCGGAGCGGGCGGAGATTCCTACTCGGGAATCGTCGAGCAGATTGCGCCTGCCGTTGCCACGGTCCGCTCGGAGCGGCGCGTGAAAACCGTGAGCCAGCAGCTACCGGACGATCCGCGATTCAGGGACTTCTTCGGCGAGCAGTTCGGATTTGGCCAGAGACAGCGGCCGGAGCGGCGTGAAGGCGGGCTCGGGTCCGGGGTGATCGTTCGGGCCGACGGCTACATCCTCACCAACCATCACGTCGTCGACGGCGCCGAGCAAGTGAGCGTCGAACTGACCGATGGCCGTAGTTTCAAAGCGAAGGTCGTCGGTTCCGACGCGCCGAGCGATCTCGCCGTTCTGAAGATCGACGGGCGCAACCTTCAGACCGTCGCGCTCGCCGATTCGAACGCGGTGCGCGTGGGCGACGTCGTGCTCGCGGTCGGCAACCCGCTCGGCATCGGGCAGACAGTCACGATGGGTATCGTGAGCGCCAAGGGTCGGGCCACGGGCGGCGCCGGCGATGGCAGCTTCGAGGATTTCATCCAGACCGACGCGCCGATCAATCAAGGTAACTCCGGCGGGACGCTCGTCAGCACGCGAGGGGAGCTCATCGGAATAAACTCGCAGATCCTCTCTCCCTCCGGTGGCAACATCGGGATCGGTTTCGCGATCCCTGCGAACATGGCGCGCAACGTCATGACGCAGCTCATCGACAAGGGTCAGGTGCACCGCGGCATGCTGGGCGTCACGATCCAGCCGGTGACCTCGGCGATCGCCCGCAGCCTTGGCCTGGAGCACGTTCGCGGAGCGCTCGTGAGTGACGTCAAGGCAGGCAGCCCGGCCGACAATGCCGGCGTCCGCCGTGGTGACGTGATTACGGCCATCGACGGTGCGGCGGTGAAGGACGGCAACGTGCTTCGCAACCATGTGGCGCAGCTGCTCCCCGGCAGCAATGTCAAGCTCACGCTGCTGCGCGACGGGAAGGAGCAGACCGTCGGCGTTACGCTGGCGGAACTGCAAGCACTGAACAGTGGCAGCGGATCCCGTGACGCGAAGGCCGATCCCACCGGTTATGGCATGAGCGTGGAGCCGCTGACGCCCGAACGGGCGAAGCAGCTCGGTGTGAGTGCATCCGCCGGCGTGGTCGTGACGGGCGTGGAACCGTCGGGACGCGCCGCTGCTGCGGGCATCCGCAGCGGGGACGTCATGTCAGAAGTTGACGGCAAGCCCGTGCACGGCGCGGAGGCTCTCCGTTCGGCACTGCAGGCTGGCGACCGGCCCGCGCTGCTGCTCGTGCACCGCGGCGGTACCACGGTGTTCGTACCGCTCGAGCGCGGCGGCAGATAATTCTTCGCTCACCGTATGAGGGCGCTGAGCGACGCAGTAATGCGCGTCGGCAGCGCCATTTCTTCGGTACTTACTCCTGAAGTAGCGCGCTGCAGAGGAACGCACCCAATGCGGCGTGTGTGGCCGTCGTCGGGTGCTCCGCATCCCAAAAGAAGAACCTGGGATCCACAGCAAACGTTGGCACATCCGGACAGCTGGCGGGATCAGTGAACAGGCATATCGAAACGGGATAGGGCAATGCCGGATTCAGAGCACCCTTGTCGAAGGGGACTCTGCTCAGGTTACTGGTGACTCTGCAAATCGAATACACCAAGCGTTTCGACATGGGGCGTGTTCGGGAACAAATCGAAACATTGCAGCGGCCCCAGTCGGTAGCCGGCGTCCAGAAGGCGTCGAGCATCCCGCGCCATCGTCGGCGGATCGCACGAGACGTACACGATCCGGCTGGCACCGTGACGCGCAAGCGCATCGATGGCCTCTCGAGAAATTCCCGTTCGCGGTGGATCGACCAGGATCGTGTCCGCACGGAACGAGCGACGGGCTAGAACGTAATCCTCAACACGCCCTCGTGATACGCGAATGGCCCCGCCGAACGGGCGCGCGTTCGATTCCAGATCGGCAGCACCCGCACGATCGCCTTCGACTGCGGTGATGGCGGCGAGCCCTGTCGCAGCCAGCGCGACCGAGAACAGGCCGACGCCCGCATACAGATCGAGCACGTTTCCCGCACGCGGCACCGCATCCAGCACAGCGGTCACCAGCCGTGGCAGCAGAAAACGGTTCGCCTGGAAGAACGACTCGGGATGCCGCGAGAGCTCACCGTTCGGCACTCGCCCTTCGGTCAGCGCCGACAGCAGATCACTCACAACGGGCAGGCCACTCGTGAGCCGCTCCCCGTCAATAGTCCGGGCCGTGCAACCGCTGGCACCGGGCGAGCTGGAAGCGGTGTCGAGCGCCGTTTGCGACATCGATGCACCGGGAACCACGTCGAAGTGCAGGGCGCGCTGGTCCGACTCGAGATTCTCCGACAGCTCGACCGAGGCCACCGCCACGCCCTCATCCGCCAGCGACGCCAGCGCCTGTTGCACCGCGGCGACCGAGTCCCGACGCAGCTGACCGGTTGTATCCGGGTCGCACAGCTCGTGCGTCCCCTCGCGATAGAACCCGGCGCGCCCCTCGCGTACATGCAGGCGCGCGCGCATGCGATAGCCGAGCTCCGGTGAGCCGGCGACCGCCACTTCGTCGGGCAGCGGAATCCGACCCATTCGAAAAAACGCGTCCGCCACCATCTGCGCCTTGAGTGTCAACTGTCGCGGATAGTGGATGTGCGCGTAAAGGGAGCCACCACAGGCGGGATCGCCGCTCGAAGCGCGACGATCACTCGAGGACTCGAGAATGCCAATCGCCACTGCAAACGCAAGACGTCTTTCCACACGCTCGATCCGCGCCAGGACGCGTTCCCCGGGGATTGCGTCACGCACCAGCACGACCCGACCTTGATGGCGGGCGATCATGCGGCCGCCTGCGGCCGGTTTCTCGATTGTGAGCTCCACCTTCTGGCCAGCGTCCAGCA
>JAIVJE010000120.1 GCA_020200195.1 Acidobacteriota bacterium
GCCTGGTTGTCCCTCGGGTGACCCTGCTCCGTATGATTGACAAAGTATAGTTCACCGGCCAACAGTCGAGCTTCAGCGAAAGTTAGTGGAGGGTCAGATCGTAAAAAACCTGTGACGGCAAGACCTGCCCCCCGGCCCGCCTACAGGTTGCGCTAAACTGAAATGATGCTCATCAAGGGAGACGACATGAAGTCATTCCGTCCGACACTGGCAATCTGCGCGATGCTCATCGCTGCCATAGCCATCATCCCGACAGGCGCATTCGGGCAACCGCGCGGAACGGGGCGCGTCTCCGGGAAGGTCGTCGACGAACAGGGCAAGGCCGTTCAGGACGCGACCGTCACGGCGACGAAGGGAACCGAAAGCCACCAGCCGCTCCAGACCAAGACGAACAGCAAGGGTGAATGGACGATCACCGGCGTCGACCTTGGGCCATGGATCCTCGAGATCTCGAAGGAGGGCATGCAGACCCAGAAAGGCCCGCTCGAGATCAATGACGAGAGAATGACGGGCATCAAGGTCACGATGGTGAAGGCGCCGGAAAAGGCTGATCCAAACATAGAGATCAACGCTGAACTACAGCGCGCCGCCGGGATGATTCAGGCCAACCAATTCGTCGAGGCCCGCAAAGTGTACGAAGACCTGCTGGCGAAGTATCCGACGGTGTACCAGCTCCATCCACTGATCGCCCGCACATACGCCGCCCAGAATCAGAACGAAAAGGCGATCGAGCACATCCGGCTCGCGCTCGAAAAGGACGCGTCCAACGCGGACATGAAAATCCTTCTCGCCGACCTCCTTATGGAAAAGGGAGACAAAGACGAGGCGCAGAAGCTCCTCGACTCGGTCGACATCTCGCAGGTGAAAGATCCGCTTCCCTTCGTGAACGCGGCGATCTCGCACATCAATGCCGGCAGGACCGCCGAGGCGATTGTCACGCTCGACAAGCTCGTGCAGCATTTCCCGAATCAGCCCGAACCTTATTACTACCGGGCGCGCGCCTACATCGCCGCGCAGAAGATGCCCGAGGCGAAGGCCGACCTCGAGAAATTCATCGCAATCGCCAAGCCGGATGCGCGCGAGATGCCGGACGCCAAGAAAATCCTCGAACAGCTGAGCAAGAAGTAGCAGCCGGCCTACGACTACTACTTCGTCCGAACTGGCTTCGGAGGCGGCAGGGGGCTCGCGACGTACCCGCGGCGGGCGCGCACCGTCAGGCCCTTCCACTTCGTCTTCAACTCGATACGTCGGAAACTGCCGTCGAGTGTCGTGTTCTCTGGAGAGTACGCGAGGACGTAGTAGGTGCTCGTGTCCGAGGCGACCGAGGACAACGCGAGGCTGAAGTTATCCGAATGGCGAAAGGAGATGCCGCCGGTTTCCGCCGACAGCACGTCGAGCCCTTCCTCCGACGTGTCGGCGCGGAGCGACAAGCCGCTGCCCGGCAGCGACGCGTCGGCGAACATGCGGCCGCCGGCGCCATCGGTCCCGCGCACGTTGAGCGTGTAAATGGTGATGCCGGCACGCGACGCCTGCCCAGCCACCTGAGGGAGCCGCCCCCGCACATCGTCCACGAAGAAACCCTCGGAGAGCAGCAACATTGTTTTGCGCCCTTCGAGCCGTGCCAGGTTGCTCGCGATATAGCCCAACGCGTCAATCGTGGACGAGGTTGCGCGGCGCGAGTCTTCGATGAACTGCCGGGCCTTCTGCTGGACCTTGTCCACGACGTACTCAGCGCCCCCCTCGCGCGCGCAGGCGTCGGGATCGTCGGTGCAGTTGCGCTGCGCCGTGTCGTCGAGCAGACGTTGATCCCCGGCGTCGATACGGATAGCGTCGAATTCTCCCTCGATGCGGGGAAACTCGAGAAGCGGCCTGATCCGGGATGCGGTGGTTTCGAACGCCGGCGTGACGGCCCGAATGCCGGCGAGCACCTCCTGGCGATCGGACGACATCCGGCCGTGCCACAAGCCGCCGTTCGAGAAGACCCCGCCGAGGTCCGACGGCCGGAAGTGCTCACGGACGAAATCCGACGCGGCTTTTTTCAGGCGGCCCAGGTTCGTTGCAGCCAGGTGTTCCGAATCGAACACGATGACGAACACGCGGCGCTCGCGCTGGTCCGGGGAACGCGGTAACACGACCTGAGCGTTGATCTCACCCGACGACGTGGGGTTCTCGGTGACCAGGTAGAAGTGCTGGATCGGTTGCGGTTTGCCGGCCTCGAGGACCTCGAAGTCATCGGACGTGAGGCCGGCGACGAACCGCCCGTCCTTGTCCTTGACGATGATGTCGACCTCGACGAGGCTCGTGTAGGATTTGAACGTGCCTGGTTGCTGGCCGTCGCGCGGCTTTTGTTGTGCGGTGGCCGTCAAGTCTGGCCGTCCGCAAAGCACGCAGAGGGCGACCATGACGGCGATACGGATCATCATGAAGCTACTTACCTTCAATCTGCCTGAGCTTGTTCTTCAATTCCACCGACTCAGGCAGCGCGCTCAACCCGGCGCGCAGCACCTGCGCGGCGAGCGCTGGTTCGGAGATCTTCATGTACGCTTCGGCGAGCGCCAAGTGGGCCGGGAGGAGTGTGGGATCCGCGGCTGCCGCCGCGCGCCAGGCGCCGATGGCCTGCCGCCGGTCGCCGGCGCCTTCGTAGGCCCAGCCGAGGATGAACGCGACGGACGCGTTGCGCTGATCGAGCATCAATGCCTGCTGAAGCGCCGCCGCCGCCTCCGCGAATCGCTCGTTGCGGAACAGGTCCAGCCCATCGATCGCGTGGGCGGTCGCCGCGCCAGGAGGTTGTTTGCGCAGCGTCGCGGCGTACTTCGCGGCGATCTCTCCCTCGAGGACGTCTGATGCACGGACGTGCCGCGCCGCGGGGGCGCGGGTTGATGGCGCCGCCGCGCCCGCGGCAATATCGATTTGACGCAACACCTGTGCGGCGGTTTCGCCGTGCGCCTTGACCGTCGCGCGCGCGACGTACTCGCCAGGGATTATCGTCCCAAGCGGCAGGTCGAACGACGCGCGGCGAACCGCCCCGTGTTCCGACCGCTCGAGAGGCTGCAGCTCCGCCCGTACTGAGAGCGCGGGCGGGCCACCTGCCGCGGGCAGCAGATCGACGACCACGTTCAGCGAATCATCAAGCTGCTCCGCCGTCCGGGCGTATGTCTCGATGAGGCCGCTGACCCCGTCCTCGGCGTGAGCGGTCGGGCGCACGGCAAGCGTTCCAGCGACCGATCCAATCACGAGGTCGCTGACGCCTATCCCGGGTCCGTTCAGCGCTCTTACATCGAGGCGTCGATCGGCGCTTCCCATCAACCCGCCTGGCTCGCGTACGACCGTCCGCATCAGGTACACGCCTGGCGGCACGTCGAACTGGACGTGGTGGGATCCAGTGCCCGTAGAGGATCCGTCGATCGTCCGCTCCGGGAGCGGCATGGTTTCGGTACCGCTGGCAACCACTCGGCCGTCACGTGTGTCCCGAACCACGAAGACGACGTCCGCCCGGTCGCCGCGTCCATCACGTACGGGCAAGTCCGCGGCAAGTGACAAGATTACGCGGGGAGCGCCGGTACTCTCCGACCGCATGACATACGTGGTATAGGCAATTCGCAGGGCCTGTTGCGCGAACGGCGCGGCCAGGGCGGTATCAATCGCACGCCGGCGGTCGGCCGGCGTCGCCGGCGTGGGATCGAGCGCGTACCCGCTTCGGGAACGGACCCTGGCGCCGGGCCGCTTCACTTTCACGGTGACACGCCGGTACGCTGAGCGGTCCGCCAGTGCCGCTGCGCTCGGCTCGAATCCGACAAGGTAGTACGCCCGCGATTCCGCACCGAGACGCTCGAGCGCGTCGTCCAGGCGATCGGCGGCGGCCTTTACAAGAACGCCGTCGGTTTCCGCAACCAGGGTGTCAAGCGGTTCGAGGCGATCCTGGAGTTCGATCCCTGTGTCAGCCCCTGGCGCTTCGAGTCGCTCGAGACCTCCCGCTCGCCGGTTCAAGTCCATTGCGTAGAAGACGCAGTGGCTTTGCGACGCCGCGGCGGCCACGCGCTCGACGTCACGGCTGACGTTCGCCTGGTGAAATCCTTCGGAGAACAGCACGACCGTTTTGCGTCCTTCAATCGCGCTGTACTGGCGGATCACATCGGCGAGACGCTCGAGAAACTGCCGCGACTCGGCATCGGTCTGCGCAACGACCGTGCGCGCGCTCTCCTGAATCAGCCGCCGTACCACCGCGGGATCTTCGGAGGGTCCACGGTTCCGTCCGCCGGCGGCGATGCCCGCGAGCGTCGCGGGCGTCCCGAGATCGCCGATGGCGCCGGAACCGGCACGCGACAGCAGATCGGCGATGACCTGATCGTTTCCGCGCGCGATCTCGTACGCGTCCTGCACCGACATGGTGCCCATGGGTGTGGACATGTTCCGCTGTAAATCGCCGCGGACTTTCTGCAGCTCCGCTGCCGCCCGCACGCGGTCGCCGGTGAAGCTGAGCAAAGGGCCCGGGCCCGGAAGTCCGAAGATCGCCACGCGGTCCGACGCCCTGACGCGGCGCCCGATGAAAGCTTCGGCGGCACGCCGCGCAGGTTGCTCGTTTCCCGGCGAAATGTGCTGCTGATCGAACACAAAGAGCACTCAGGTCGAAGCGCACGAGGTCGGCGCCAGATCGGAAAACGGGCTGCGAGCTTTGCGCAGCCAGGCCGGTGCTGCATGCCAGCAGGACTGATGCGATCCGCAGGGAATTGGGCGATTCGCTCATTGGGAATTGGCCCATTGATTGGCGATTGCCGATTTCAGATTGGCGATTAATCGGAGATTGCGGGATTGGTCAGGCCCGTCAATCGTCACAATCGTCGAATAATTGCCCATCACCGATCTCAAATCGGTCAACCAATTCGCCAATTTCCATTGAGCGAATGAGTCAATTCCGTTCAACCGCCCAGCCTTTGAATCGCAGCGAGCGCTCTGTCGTTGGACGGCTCCAGACGGACGAGCTCACGATACGCGGCGAGCGCCGCGGCCGGATCGGATTTGCGTTCATGCAGCGCGCCCAATCGCAGATAGATCGACGTCATGGCAGGGACGCCCGTCAGGATGTCGCGGTAGGCGATCACGGCGGCGTCGATATCGCCGCTGGTCGCTTTCGCTTCGGCCGCGTCGATCCGCTGCTGGATGTCTTTTGCGCTCAGCCGTTCGAGCGGACCCGCGGGTACGGGCTCGAGTCCCTTGATCAGCCGGACCTCGACCGGCCGGTTGGGACGCAACGTCTGCACGTCAATCTGGGACTGTACTGGCTCGTATCCCGGGCACTGAATCGAGATCGTCCACACCCCGCGCCTCAAACCAAGCATGCCAAAGCGTCCGCGTTGATCTGTCGAAGCGGAGTAGGTGGACGGGCTGTGGTCGGCGTTGTGCGCCGTGATCGTCGCACCTTTCAGCGGTCGCCCGGCTTCGTCTTTGATGGTGCCCGCGATGCGGCCCTGCGCCGATGCGGTCGTGGCCGAGAGCGCCAGCAGAACGGCGGCTAGAGCACGGAAGGACCCCATGACCGCAAAGTATAATCCATGGCGGACATGTCGAAATACCTGGTCGCTGCGATGATCCTGGCACTCATTTCAGGCACCAGCCTCTTTTCCAATTGGGGACAGCCACCTTTTTCAGACCGGTTAAAAAAAGGTGACAGTCCCCAATTGGCGCAACCGGGACAGCCGCCTGTTTCTGACCGGGCGAACAAGGGTGGCAGGCCACTTCGTGCCGAAGGGGACCTCGACCTCCGGAAGTTTGACGGCATCGAGCCGCTCATACGCCAGGCAATCAGCGAAGGCAAGCTGCCGGGCGCCGTCGTGCTGGTCGGCCACCGCGGTCGGGTGGTCTATCAGAAGGCGATCGGCAACCGTGCGTCTTTGCCGGCTGCGGAACCGATGACGCTCGACACGGTCTTCGACGTCGCGTCGCTCACGAAGGTGGTCGCGACGACCACCAGCGCGATGATTCTCCTCGAGGAAGGCAAGATCCGACTGGCGGACCGCGTGGCGATGTACATCCCCGGGTTCGAGCGGTATGGCAAGGGCGACATCACCATCCGACACCTGCTCACACACGTGTCCGGCCTCAGGCCGGACGTCGATCTTGCAGACATGTGGACCGGGACCGATACGGCGATTGCGCTTGCGGTCGAAGAAGTGCCGGCGGCCCCCGCGGGCGAGCGCTTCGTCTACAGTGACATCAATTTCTTTCTGCTCGGTGACATCGTCCGGCGAGTCAGCGGTCTGCCACTGGACAATTTCGCGCGCAGCCGGATCTTCGAGCCGCTCGGCATGAACGACACGACGTTCACGCCTGCCTCCTCTGTGCAGCCGCGGATCGCGCCGACCGAGATGTGCACTCCGTACGGCTGGCCGTGCGAGGGGCCCAATCTGCAGATGCTGCGCGGCACCGTCCACGACCCGACCGCCCGGCGGATGGGAGGCGTTGCCGGACACGCCGGCCTCTTCAGCACGGCGGCCGATCTTTCCGTCTTCTGCCGGATGCTGCTGGGCGGCGGGACGTATCGAGGCACGCGGATTCTGTCGCCACTTGCAGTGGCGAAGATGACGACCCCGGTCACGTGGATAGGGGAACGGGCCGTACGCAGCCTGGGTTGGGACATGGACTCGGCTTTTTCTTCCAACCGCGGCGAGTTGTTCCCGCTTGGCTCCTTCGGGCACACAGGCTTTACCGGTACATCCCTCTGGATGGATCCGGCGACCGACATGTTCGTCGTGTTCCTTTCGAATCGCGTGCACCCGGAGGGAAAGGGGGATGTGACCCCGCTGCGCGCCCGGGTCGCGACTGTCGCCGCGTCGGCAATCATGGCCGCCCCGCCGCGGGACGCGGTCTTGACCGGTCGCGACTTCGGACCGTCGGGATCGGCTCCCGCGCGCGCCCAGGCGAGACCGACACTCAGCGGGCTGGACGCGCTCCGTGCCGAGGGATTCGCCACGCTGCGCGGCCGTCGGGTGGGCCTCGTCACGAACCATACCGGCCGCGCACGCGATGGAGCCACGGCGATTGACCTGATTCATGGCGCGAAGGACGTGGCGCTCGTGGCCCTCTTCAGTCCCGAGCACGGCATCCGCGGCGGACTCGACGCCAGCGTGCCGACCGAGAAGGACGAAAAGACGGGGCTCCCCATTCACTCGTTGTACGGCGACACGCGCCGGCCCACTCCGGCGATGCTCGAAGGCATTGACACGCTGGTCGTCGATCTGCAGGACATCGGCGCGCGGTTCTACACCTACATGACCACGATGGCATACGTCATGGAGGAAGCCGCGAAACAGAAGATCCGTGTCATCGTCCTGGATCGGCCGAACCCGATAAATGGATATCTGATCGAAGGACCGACGCTCGATAACGCAGTGCTCGGCGGATTCACCGGATACTTTCCGATGCCGGTCAGGCATGGCCTCACGCTCGGTGAGCTGGCGAAACTGTTCAACGCGGAGAACAAGATTGGCGCGGACCTCACCGTGGTCGAGTTGAAGAACTGGAAGCGGGATCAGTGGTTCGACGAGACGGGGCTGCCATGGATCAACCCGTCACCGAACATGCGCAACGTGCTGCAGGCGACGCTCTATCCCGGCATCGGTGCGATCGAGGGGACGAACGTGTCGGTGGGGCGGGGCACCGACACGCCGTTCGAGCAGATCGGCGCGCCGTGGATTGACGGCGTGGAACTGTCGGACGCGCTCAACGCGCGCGCGATTCCAGGCATCCGGTTCTATCCGGTGCGCTTCGCGCCGATCGCGAGCAAGTATGCGAACGAGGAGTGCCAGGGGGTGTTCATGATCGTGACGGATCGCGCCGCGCTCAGACCGGTCCGTGTCGGCGTAGAGATCGCCGCGGCGCTGAGCAGGCTGTATGGCGGAAAGTACGAGCTCGAATCGGCCGAGCGGCTGTTCGGCTCGCGCGAGGGCCTCTCGCGAATCCGCGCCGGCGATGACCCGGCCGCCGTGGCCGCGTCCTGGTCCGCCGCCGAAGCACGCTGGCGGCTGCTGACGCGAAAGTATCTCATCTATCGATAGCTTCCAGCTTCCAGCGTAGGGTGGACCCATCGTCCGGAACCACCCGTGCGGGAACCCTGTCGTGCGGACCCTTTGTGGTGCGGAACCCTTTGTGGTGCGGAACCTCTAGTACATCCGGTACAAC
>JAIVJE010000121.1:0-5318 GCA_020200195.1 Acidobacteriota bacterium
GCGCCGCACTCGACATCACCGCGCTCGGCAGCGCCACGGTGCTCGGCCTGAGCGTGCTCGCCGTCACCGGGTATCTGCTGCTGCACGGAATGTGGCGGACCGGCGCGTTCGTATTCCTGGCAAGCTTCGGCGGATGGTTCATCAACGGGGCGCTCAAGGAGCTGTTCCAGCGTCCCCGCCCGGACATCGTCCCGCACCTGCGCGAGGTGATGACGATGAGCTTTCCGAGCGGGCATGCGTTGACCTCCGCAGTCGTCTATTTGACCCTTGGCGCGCTCCTGATGCGAATCGCGGAGCGCCGCCTGGTGAAGTTCTACTGTATGTTTGTCGCGGCCGCCGCGACGATCCTCGTCGGCGCCACACGGATGTATCTTGGCGTGCACTATCCCACCGATGTGCTCGCCGGCTGGTTAATCGGGCTGTCGTGGGCTCTGTTATGCTGGATTATCGAGCGCGCCATCGAGCGGCGTGCGGGGTTGAAGCGTGAACAATCGCAAGCGAGTCAACAGTGAAGTCGCGGGCAGGTATCCGCAGCGTCTGCGCTCGGCCGCGGCACACGACCGCGGCGGGACGTTGCCGGGGTCGCCTCGCGAAACGATCCTGCTCGTCGAAGACGAGCCTGCCGTCCGCCAGCTCTTTGCGCTCGCGCTGACGCGCGCCGGGTACACGGTGCTCGAAGCGCGCAATGGCCAGGAGGCGCTGAAGGTGTTCGATCGGCATGGAGATACCATCGATCTCCTGCTGACCGACATGCGCATGCCGTACATGGGCGGCGCGGAGTTGATGGAGCAGCTGCGCCGGCGCCGCAAGTCCCTGAAGCTGATCTCCATCTCGGGCTATCCCGGCGCGAGCGAGATCGAGTTGACGAGCGACTTCCTGGCCAAGCCGTTTTCCCGCGACGACCTGCTGTCGAAAGTGCGCGCGGTGTTGGACAGGGCTTAGACGAAGTCCTTAGTCCTTAGTCCTTCGTCCTGGTCCTTCTGTTCGTGCTGTCGTCGTGAAGCGAAGCATTCAGCAGCCCACGCTCGTTCTTCTTTGTCTGAGTGCCGCCGTCGCGTTCGCGCAGCGGGCCGATCCTGTCAGCGATCGCTTTTCGCTCGCCATCGTCCGCCGTGACGGCATCATGCTGCCCTGTGCGGGGTACGACGGCAACCGGTGGTCCACGCCGTGGCCCACGTTTCTCCAGTATCTCGACGTCCCGATCACCCTGGACGCAGTACCGGCACGCTGGTGGGGAGGGAAAACGCCGGCCGACTGGACCCTCTGGCTCCCCGCCGGCGGCCGTCAGCGCATCCAACTGATCGCGCCAACGGTTCTGCGCGTGCAGTGCCAGCGCCGGATCGGCATCCGGACCGACTACCGCTCGGCCGAGCCGGTGCCGCCGATGTTCGAGGAGCCGTTCCCCAAAGACGGCCTGGCGGTCTCGGGCAACGTGCCCATCGAACCGATTGAGGTCGTGGATCGCGGCTCTGCGGACTGGACCCAGATGGCGGTGCTGCTCCTCCCGTCGGCAGACGCCGCGGAAGAAGCGACGCTCAAAGCGGTTAGAAGCTCTGCGCGATGGAAGCATCCGGTCGACGGCGCGGGTCGCCGGAAGGTTCCGCTGCAGCTCGAAGCCTGGTATCGCGCACCGATGGACAAGCCGGGCTGGTCGCTGTCGTATGTGGAACTGGTCAGGCGATACCCCGTCAGGCCTGAAGACAACGGCTGCGGGCTCGAGACGTTCATCAGCGGGTGGGTGCAGATCAACGAGCGTCCGGTAGAAATACATGCTGCCGCTGGGACGTCTGCGCGTCGACGGCCGGCTGCACTGGATCTACCAGATGTCCGGCTGGGATCACGAATGGTACGAAGTCCTGGAAGTTGCGCCGGCGCGTCTCCGCTATGTCGCGGAGTACTGGGGCGGGACTCGCGGGCGGTGTGGATAATGAATCTCGTAGTCCTTGATGCTTCGTCTGTAGTCCTTGGTGCTTCGTCCTTGGGCGGTGTTACGGGAGATCCGGGCACTAAGGACCGACCAAGCACTTCTATTTGACAACCACTCTCGCCCAATCCCAGCCTTCCAGTCCTTTCGCATTCACCGCCTTGACGGCGACCAGGGTGCCCGGTGTGACTTTCGGTACCGTGACGGTGGGGCTGACGACACGGATCTGCAGAGCCTCCGGCTGTCCCGCAGGTCCATACGCCACTAGATAACCGGTCACACCCTTTTCAGGACTCGGCGTCCAGGACAGCGTAGCGGTGCCGTTGCGAAAGCCTTCCACCTTCAGGTCCTTCAGCATCGACGGGCTCGACGCCAGCAACATCAGCGTCGCGGCGGTCGTTTTCGCCACCTCCGTGACCAGTTGATGGTTGATAGTCTCGAGAAGATCGTGCGGCTGGTGGTAGTGAGGGTTCCCCAGCACCGGATACGAGCCGATGCCGCCGACGATGTCGCCGTACGCCTCGTAGTAAGCGGCCGCATCGGTGCCTTTGTAATACAGCGCGTCGTAGGTGATCAGGTTGGAGAACTGCATCGCTGCCGCGTGCTGGATGTCGCGGATGCCGGGGTTGGAGTAACGGATGGTGTTGTCGAGCCGGTGGTCGTTGGCCCATCCGATCATGTCGTTGTTCAGTGCGCCGACGATGCGGAGGTTCCCGGCGACCGCGCGCCTGACGAACTCGCGGCTGCCGAGCAGGCCCGACTCCTCGCCGGTGAAGGAGGCGAATGTAATCGTCGCGGGTTGCGGGCGCCGCGCCATGATCCGTGCGGTCTCCAGTAACGCCGCCGTCCCCGAGCTGTCGTCGTCTGCGCCAGGCCCGGCCGCCACCGAGTCGTAGTGGCTGCTGATGACATAGACGAGCTCGGGATTCGTCGTGCCTTTCAGCGTGGCAATGACGTTGGCCGTCTTGCCGCCGAGCGCGTTCCGTCCTTCGAACCACTGATACTCCGGTTCATAGCCAAACGAGCGGTAGGCGTCGAACAGGAACGCCGACGCCAGCTTGTTGCCTGGCTGAGTAATGTGCTTGGAATCGAAATCGAACAGCGCCTTCTGGTAACGGAAGATTCGCGTGACCGATGCATCGCCGGCCACCTGACGGACCGTCGAGGCAATCGGTGCGTAGAGCTTCGCCCCCTTGGCGCGCAGCGCCTGTTCCGCGGCGAGGTTCGCGGCGACTCGCGCGCGCAACTCGTCATGTGTCACGCGGCGCGAGAGGTCTGCGAGATACACTCCGCGCTCCAGCGACACCGTGTCACCGTCGCGCTCGGCGCTGATCAGCACGCGGGTGCCATCCGGGTTCGGTACCCATGCGTACTCGGGAGCGATCGTGCGTACGGTGTTGTTGTGGAACAGACGGCGTCGCTGCAGCGACTCGAGATCGTAAATGTACGAACGGCGGTGGCGCGGCTCGCCGATTGTGGCGATGACCCGGTCTGCCGCCAGAAACTTCGGCAGGATGTCGTGTTGAATTTCGCGGGTCAGCCGGATTTCCCCGCCTCCCGCCCGGTTCAGGACGAACAGTTCCCAATCGTCCCTCGGCATGAGCTGGAACACGACGCGGGCGCCGTCTCGGGACAGCGCCGGCGCGTCCAGCCTCTCGACGCCCTCGCGGACCGCTCTGCCTGTGTCAGGCGCGGCGACGTCTGCGACCATCAACCGGTAATTAGCGGCATCGCGGATGACATAAACGAGACTTCGCCCGTCTCCGGAGAACGACGGTGCGGTACCGGTCAGCGTTGTGAGCTTCAAGTCCGCGAGCGACAGGACACCAAATGTCGGCGATTGTCCGGTGGCTCCGCCGCCGCCGCGTCCACCGCCTAGGCTCCGGCCGCCGACGAGCACGGCCGTTCCCGTCGCGTTGATGGCGATTGGCGTCCTCTCTTCCGCGCCGGTGGTGACAAGAGTCGCTGAACGTCCTTCCGCAGCCGCATAGGTCTGGGCCGCACCGCCGGATGGTGTGCCCCCGAATACCACCGTGCCGGCGGCGCCAAAGAAGACCGTCGTCGTTGCGAGTGAACCCGAATCGAGTTGCGTCTCGCTTCCGGAAGGGACGTCGCGCACGACGATCTGTGCCGCGCGCCCGATCAATTGCGCCAGCGCGGCCTGACGCTGGGGACGCTCGGTGATGGACGAACGATCGAGCGCCGCCTGCGCCTCTTCGAGTTCCGGCGTGGGCGTCAGTCTTAGATAAGCGAGTCTCGAGCCATCTGGTGAGAATGCGAGGCCTGTGCCTCGCAGCTCTGTGACGAGGGTCGTCGGCGCGGTCACGTGCGCGATACGGGTCACCCGCCTCACGCCTGTGCCCGTCTCGTAGGCGAGATACTCGCTGTCGGGGGAGAACTGCGGCGCCGTGCCGTCCGCCGTCAGTTCCGTTGTGTGAAAGAGCTCGCCGGTCTGGAGTGCAATCGGTTCCAGCAGGCGCTGAGCGTCAGAGGAATCGAGCAGAGCGAGGTAGCGCGTCAGCGCCGTGACGTAGTCTCCACGTTCCCAGGCAAGGTCAGCTTCAAGAAGAACGGGGTGGGCCGCGCGACCGGCAGCCGAGCCCCAAAGGGCTACGACGGCCAGCGCCGCCGCACCCAACTGCATCTTCATCCGCAGGCTACTTCTTCTCGGCTTTCGGCATCTCGATCTTCTTCATGCATCTTCTCCTCGCTGAAAGTCGGAAATCGGAAGCGTTAGTCTATCCGAAGAAAAGGCCGGCTCCAGGTTTCCCCGGAGCCGGCCTTTTTTGTCTCTCTTCCTTTTCCCTTGTGCCTTTTCCCTTTTCCCTTTCGTTAGAGCCGTGGTCCTCCCGCGACCTTCTCGAACGCAATCAGGTGATTGCGCATCTCGATCAGCTTGGCGCGCACCGCCGGATCCAAGGTGCTCGGCGTCGTCCCGGCCGTGCCCACTGCACCGGCCGTCCCGGTCGGCGGCGTGGTCGGCGTTTCATCCGGGCGCTCCGCCGGGCCCACGAGCGCGGTCAGGTTCGCGTCGACCTTCGCGTAGGACGCGCGCCATTCCGCCTTGGTCGTAATCAGTTCGTTGAAGTTCGCGATGAGCTGTTGCACTTGCGTCCGCGCGTCGCCGGTGAGCTGCGCCGCGGCCGGCAGTTGCGTGAGCTGCGTCAGCGTATCGCGCGCGGCCGTCAGATGCTTCGCGGCGGCTTCCTGATCGACTGTCGCCGCTGGCGCTGGCGTCTGTGGCGTGGCGCTTGGAACCGCAGGGTCCGGCGTCGACGGCGTCGGCTGAGCGGACGCGCTGGCCGGTGGCTGCGCTGAAGTCGGCGGTTGTGCCGAGGCTGCCGCGGCCGGGTCCGCTGACGACGTCGCAGGCGGATTGGCTGCGGTTATCGCG
>JAIVJE010000121.1:5443-10053 GCA_020200195.1 Acidobacteriota bacterium
TCAATGTGGCGATCTGTGTTTTTGGCTTGGCTGCCAAAGAGTCCGCGGGAATGCTTTCGATCGCGGTCTTGGCGAGCCGGAGGTGTTCCGCAGGCGATGCGGGCTGCGTGTCCGCGGCCGACGATGCGGCCGGGGGCTGCGCCGGCGGCGTCTGCGCGCTGGTGACCGCGGGCGCCACAAGCACGGCCGTGGCTGCAATCGCCGTGGTCCATCGTGAAATCGAACTTTTCATCGGTTGGCTCCTCCTCATCCTCATCGGATGTTGATCAATCCGTTGATTACAAATTGAGCAAGCGGGGTGCCACGCGAGCTCTTCGCAGAATCTCTCCGAAAAACCGGCGCCGTTACAGTCGGGGTGGTCAGATCGTGAAGGAATTACTTCAGCGCGCGTCGAGTGCATGGCAAACAGCCGGGGTGTCAGCAGCGAGCTCTGCCGCCGCAGGTACGCGTCGATGAGCTCAGTGGGACTCGCGAAACTGTTTCTCTCACCAGGACCTCCTGCCGGCGCGATCTCGAACTCGTAGCACGAGCCCTCCGCCGCCCGCCTGATTTCGCAGGTCATCAAGTCCGTGTCTCGTTCTAGGAACCAGACCATGTGTGCGCTCCCTGGGTTTGCGAGGGAGCAGTGCAACCGCCCGGCCAGCCTGTGAGCCAGCGAATCCGGAGCTTTTCAAGGTTTTGCACTGGTGCGTGTGCGCACAAGGCCGAAAGAGCACACGTTAAGTGCGAGGAGTAGTCCTTGGTCCGTGGTCCTTAGGCGTTACCACAAAATAAAGTTTACTTTTTTCAGGCCTGAGCCTATGCTGCCGACATGCAGCAGGGAGACGCCCTGACGTTGCGCGTGCTCAAGACGTTGAACGAAGCGCAGGCCCGTTGGTACGTAGCGCGCGAGGCGCTGGCGCGAGGACGGGGGGGCCTCAAAGGGATGTCGGAGTTGACCGGCATGTCGCGGCCGACGATTTTGAAAGGCATCCGCGAGCTTCAGGCCCGGGCGCGACTGCCGACGGGGGACCGCGTGCGGGCGGTAGGCGGCGGCCGGAAGCGGGTCGAAGACGCAGACAAGGGCTTTGTGCGCGCGCTCGAACGGATCATGGCGGAAAACACCGCGGGCGATCCGATGAGCCTGTTGCGGTGGACGAATAAGTCGACCGGGCGCATCGCGGAAGAGCTCACCCAGTCGGGTCATCCCGCGAGCGACGAGACGATCCGGCGCAAGCTGATCGACATGGAGTACTCGCTGCAAGCGAATCGCAAGATGCTTGAGGGGTCGTCGCCCATGGAGCGGGACGAACAGTTTCGCTACATTAACCGCCTGGTGAAACAGTGCCTGCGCCGAGGCGACCCCGTCCTGTCGGTGGACACGAAGAAGAAGGAACGGGTCGGAAACTTCAAGAATCCTGGGCGAACCTGGCGTCCGCGAGGCAAGCCGTCGCCGGTGAACATCTACGACTTTCCGCATCTGGGCGAGGGGCCGGCTATCCCGTACGGCGCGTACGACGTGGGGCGGAACCAAGGGTTTGTGAACGTCGGCATCAGTCACGACACCGCCGAGTTCGCCGTGGAAAGTCTGCGCCGCTGGTGGCGCCTCATCGGACGCCGGCATTATGCGACGGCGACCGGTCTCTTGCTCTGCGCCGATGGCGGCGGCAGCAACGGCTTCCGGAACCGCGCCTGGAAGTATCACCTGCAACAACTGGCCGACGCGCTGGGCCTCGAGGTCACGGTCTGTCACTATCCGCCTGGTACCAGCAAATGGAATAAGGTCGAGCACCGGCTCTTCTCGTACATTAGTTTGAATTGGAAAGGGCGACCGCTGGTCAGCTACGAAACCGTCGTCAACCTGATTGGCGCGACGCGGACCAAGGCCGGCCTCCGCGTGACAGCGGCGCTGGACGCCGGCACCTACGAGTTGGGCGTGAAGATTCCTGATGTGGAGATGGAACGCCTCAACCTCCAACCACACCGGACGCTGCCGCACTGGAACTACACGCTCAGGCCGCATGAAAAGTAAACTTTATTTTATGGCGAGACCTTAGTGGTGAAATCAGGCCGGAATAATGTAGAAGGCGACGGCGAGAATGGCGTAAACACCAAGCAGTTGCAGACCCTCGAGCCAGTTGCTTTCGCCGTCGAACGACACGAGCGCGATGCCGAGCACCGACAGACCGATCGCGGTCAGCTCGAATGCGTTGAACACCAGCGACATCGGCGTTCCGAAGGCATACGACAGCAGCACGAGGAGCGGGGCCACCATGAGTGCGATCTGGGCGCTGCTGCCGACCGCAATCTCGACCGAGAGCGTCATCTCGTTGGCCACGGCGGCCGTGACGGCGCTGTAGTGTTCCGCGGCGTTCCCGACGAGCGCGACGATGATGACGCCAGCGAACAGCTCGGTCATGCCGAGCCCCTCGAGCGCCGGCTCGAGCGCTTTGATCAGGATCTCCGCCTGCACGGCGGTGAGCGCGGTTGCCACACCTAACAGCATGAGCGCGGGTGCGATAGGTGTGTGCCTGACCTTCTCGTGTGGCTGATGCTCGCGCAGCGGATCGCGCTTCGTGCGGAATGCAAACACCAGCCCCGCCCCGTACACGGCGAGCAGCACGATTGCCGTCCAGAAGCTCAGGTCGTCGATGGCCTTGGGATGCGCTTCGAGCGATCCGAAGCTGACGAGATCCACGACCGCGGGCATGACGAGCGCGACCGTGGCCAGAAACAACATGACGGTGCCGGTGCCGGAGGACGTCCGATCGAACTTCTGCGTGCCGTTCTTGAGGCCACCCGCGAAGCAGGCGAGGCCGAACACGAGGAGCAGATTGCCGATGATGCTGCCGGTGATCGACGCCTTCACGACCTCGATGTGATTCGCGCGCAGCGCGGCGATCGCGATGATCAATTCCGCTGCGTTCCCGAACGTGGCGTTCAGGAAACCGCCGAGCACCGGGCCCGATCGCTCCGCCAGTTGCTCGGTCGCCGACCCGATGAGTCCGGCGGCCGGAATCAGCGAGAGCGCGGCGATGGCGAAGAGCCAGAGTGAGGTGTCTCCCTGCCAGCGCAGGAACCAGCTTACGGGCGCGGCGAGCAGCAGGATGTTCAGCCAGCTGGCTGTGAGCGAGCGGCGCAGCGCAAGCAAAAGGGACAAGGGAAAAGGGAAAAGGGAAAGATTAGCGGCTCAGGCGGTCTCCATAGACGCCGCGTACTCTTCGTAGGTTCCCTTGAAGTCCTGAATGGTCCCGTGATCGAAATGCCAGACGCGCGTGCCGACTTCTTCCATCAGGTCCTGGTCGTGCGTCACCAGCAGGACGGTGCCTTCGAAACGCTGAAGCGCCACGTTGAGTGCGTTGATCGACTCCAGATCGAGGTGGTTAGTCGGTTCGTCCAGGATCAGCAGGTTCGGCTTCTGCAACATGATGCGGCAGAAGAGCAGCCGCGCGGTTTCGCCGCCCGACAGCGCCGCAGTCGGTTTGAGCCCTTCTTCACCGCTGAACAGCATCTGCCCCAGCAGTCCATGGATCTCCTGACGCGAAGCGTCGGGATCGAAGCGGTGCAGCCACTCGACGGCCGTCAGTCCCTTTTCGATTACGCCGGTCTGGTCCTGCGCGAAGTAGCCAATCGACACTTCGTGGCCCCACCGCACGGTTCCGCTATCGATGTCGCCAGGTGCCGGCGGCGCGTCCGGCGCGTCGGCCAGCAACGCCTTCAGCAGCGTGGTCTTGCCGAGGCCGTTGCGGCCGACCAGCACGATCTTCTCACCGCGGTTCACGATGGCGTTGAAGTCAGACACGAACCGCGTACCGCCGTGCGCCTTGTTCACGTTCTTGATTTCCAGCGCGGTCCGGCCTGACGGCCGGTTCATGGCAAACTTGATGTACGGCCGCTGGATGTTCGACCGTGCCAGCTCCGTCGTCTGCAGCCGCTCGACCTCTTTGCGGCGCGAGTTGACCTGGCTGGCGCGCGTGCCGGCGGAGAACCGTGCGATGAAGTCGTTGAGCTGCGCGATCTTCTTCTCGCGCTGCGCGTTGTCGGATTCGAGACGCGAGCGGATCTGCGTCTTGGCCAGGACCATGTCGTCGTAGCCGCCGGTATACGTGATGATCGTCTGGTAATCGATGTCGGCCACGTGCGTGCAGACGCCGTTCAGAAAGTGGCGATCGTGGGAGATCACGATCAGCGTGCCGTCAAAGCGCTCGAGAAACTCGCGCAGCCAGTGGATCGAATCGAGGTCGAGGTGGTTCGTTGGCTCGTCGAGGAGTAGCGCCTGCGGATGGCCGAACAACGCCTGGGCGAGCAGCACGCGGACCTTCTGCCCGCCCTGCAGCTCCGCCATCTTGCGTTCGTGGAGCTCGTCAGGGATGTCGAGACCCTGGAGCAGAATCGCCGCGTCTGACTCAGCCGTGTATCCGTCCTCTTCGCCGACGATTCCTTCGAGCTCGCCGAGGCGCATGCCGTCACCTTGCGTAATGGCTGTGGTCACGTACAGCTTCTCGCGCTCTTCGAGCGCGCTCCACAGCCGGCGATTGCCCATGATGACCGTGTCGATCACCCGGAACGTGTCGAAGGCGAACTGGTCCTGACTGAGAACGCCAATCTTCTCGGGGCGCACGATCGCGCCG
>JAIVJE010000408.1 GCA_020200195.1 Acidobacteriota bacterium
GGTGAGCAGGGATGCGCCAAGGGCATACGCGATCACCTGCCGGTCGACGGCAATGTTCGCGAGCCGCGGGAGGCCCGCCGGCGCCAGAGTTTGAAGGAGCTCCGTGCACCACGCCGCGACCAGCAGGCCTGCGGCGCCGCCGATCAGGCCGAGCAGCAGGCTTTCGGTCAGCATCTGGCGCAGCAATCGACGCCGCCCGGCACCGAGCGCCGCCCGAATCGCCAGCTCGCGCTGCCTCGAGGCGGCGCGGGTGAGCAGCAGATTCGCGACGTTGGCGCAGGCGATCAGCAGGACGAAGCACACCGCACCGAGCAGGATGATCAGCGGCCGCTTGACGTCACCCACGATCTCTTCGTGCATCGGCACGAGGCGGATACCGATCCCGGCGTTCGATCGATACTCTTTCTCCAGCCGCGTGGCGATGGCGTCCATTTCTGATTGCGCCGCCTGGCGCGTGACCCCGGGCTTCAGCCGCCCGATGATGGTCAGCCAGTACGATCCGCGGGCGCTGAACAGCTGTTCGAACTGCCCGACCGGAGCGAGCGGCACCCAGAACTCCGCGTCTTCGGGATAGGCGAAGCGCTCCGGCATCACGCCGAGCACTTCGTGCGAGACGCCGTTGAGCATGATCGTCCGGCCGATCACGGACGGGTTCGCGCCGAACCGGCGCGTCCACAGCCCGTGCGCGAGAATCACGACTTGCTCCCCGCCGGCCTGCCCGTTGGCCGCGGCGAAGGCCCGGCCTCTCGCGGGCGCCACGCCGAGCGTGTCGAAGAAGTCGGGTGTCACCCGGCCGCCGCGGATCTGCGTCGGATCACCGCTGCCCGTCAGCGTCACGCTCGCGCCCGAGTACGCCGACATCCGCTCGAACGACGTGCTCGCACGCCGCCAGTCCTCGAAGTTCGGGTACGTGCCGACGTCCTTGTCGAACCCCTGACGCGGGTTGTAGGTCCAGAGCATCATCAGCCGGTCGGGCTGCGGGTAGGGAAGCGGCCGCAGCAGCACGGCGTTGACGACGGTGAAGATCGCCGCGTTCGCTCCGATGCCGAGCGCCAGCGTCAACGTCGCGACGGCATAGAAGAGGGGCTGTTTCGCGATGCCCCTGAAGGCGTAGAGCAGATCGTTCAGCATGATTATCCTCGCGTGTACTCCGCGCACAACGCCGTCAACGGATCCACTTCAGCGCGCGACGGGAAGGAATATAGCCGATTAGCGCGCGAACTTCCGTGTGAACTCGATCTCCAGGGGTAACGCCACGTCGCTTTGACGGCGACAGCGGGGTGTTGGGCACCTCGCTCAGCCTGGACGGCACACCACACGTCGTCATCGGTGTGATGCCGCGCCACTTTCGCTTTCCCGCCGACGATGTGCAGCTGTTGGTGCCGTTCACCCTGCGCGAGGCCGACTTCGAAAATCGTCGCAACAGGTTTCTCGAGGGAGTGGCACGGCTCGGGACGGGTGTGGCGTTCGAAAAGGCCCCGGGCTATCGATACTTCACAAGCAAGCTGGAGCCCTGGCCGCGAGCTCGTCTGGGCGACTGAGCCACAAGCTTGAAGGAATCCGTTGTCACCCGGTTCCAAGCGCCGACTGCACCGCCTTGGGAATCCGCTCCAGGTCGTACGGCTTCCCCACGATCTCCAGCGACTCGGTCGGGCCGATGATCTCCTTCAAGCGCCGTTTGTTGGTCGTCGTGACCACGAGTTTCCGCCCTTTCATCGCGTCGCTCGCCAGCAGCACCTGCAGAAAGCGCCAGTTCGGCTCGTACGGGATCGTAATGTCCCAGACGAACACCGCCGGATCGTGCTCGGCGACGAACCGGAGAAAATCGGCGTCCCCGCTCCTGAACGCCGTCACGTGGCCGGTGACAACGTTCGAAAAGCCATGCTGGTGGAGCACCCAGCGCAGCATCTCGACGGTCCTTTCCTGGCTACTTGCGCGCGTCGCGCTCCCACCAGAACGGCAGCCGCGTACGCGTCTGCGGCGCGATCTCGTTCAGCGTCTTTCCCTCATACAGGTGGCCGTTCAGCATTACCATCGCGACCGACTCCGTGTTCCTGACGCTCTCGAGCGGGCTGCGATCCAGCACGACGAGATCCGCGAGCTTGCCCTTCTCAATGGAACCGATGTCCCCCTCGAGTCCCAGGTAACGCGCGCCATCGATCGTCGCGGCGCGCAGCGCCTCCATGGCGTTCATCCCGCCCTGCTGTAGCATCCACAGCTCCCAGTGCGCGCCCAGCCCCTGCAACTGACCGTGCGCGCCAAGCTGCACCGAGCCGCCGGCATCCGCAATCTGCTTCGCGCCACGCGCGATGAGCACATGATTGAAATCCTCCTCGGGCGCCATCGTCCGCCGGCGCGAGCGCGAATCGATGACCTCGCGCGGACTGAACCGCAGCAGCTGCTCGTTCTCCCACACGTTGCTGTGCTGATACCAGTAATACTCGCCCGACAGGCCGCCATAACCGACGATCAGGGTCGGTGTGTAGCCGACACCGCTTTTGGCGAAGAGCTGCACTGTGTCTTTGTAGATCCGCGGCACCGGCAGGGAGTGCTCGACTCCCGTATGGCCGTCCAGCACGTGCGTCTGGTTCATGTAGAGCAGCGAGCCGCCTTCAGGCACCACGAGCATCTCCAGCTCGCGCGCCGCCTTGACGATCATCTGCCGTGCGTCGCGCCGCTGCTGGTTGTAGCTCTTCACCGAAAAAGCGCCCGCGGCTTTCTGGCGCCGGAGATGCGACAGCGCATCCTCGTAGCTCTCGACTACCGCCTTGAATGGTGTTTCAGCGCCGTACAGGATCGTGCCGGTCGAGAACAAGCGCGGCCCGAGCTTCGCCCCGCTGCGGATCAGCTCGGCGTTCGTGAACACGGTTTCGGTATTGTTCGAGGGGTCGTGCGCCGTCGTGACGCCGAACGCCACGTTGGCCGCGAGCGGCCAGCTCGATTGCGCGAGCAGCCCGCTCGACTCTCCGCCGAGATGTGCGTGCACATCGATGATGCCAGGCATGATCGTTTTGCCACGGACGTCAATCCGCTTCGCACTCGACGGCACCTGAACAGAGGATGACGGCCCGACGGCACTGATCCGATTGCCCTCGATGACGATGGTCGCGTTTTCCGTGACACCGGGTGTACCCTGGATCGCACCGGGCTTCAGGCCACCCATTGTGATGACGCGGGCGCCAACGAGCGCGATGGCACCGGAAGGCCGATCGCTCCCAGTCGTGAAGCCGATCGGCACGCCCTTGATCTCCGGGTCCACCGCCTTGGGCTCTCCGCCTTCCACGAAGGAGAACGTGCGCGAGAGCTCACGCGTGAACAGCTCCGGACCGAGCGCCCAGTACAGACGACGGCTGTCACCGGACCAGTGCAGGTAGTACCCGGCGTCCCGCGAGACGCGCTGTACCGGGAACGACTGCGTGGTCGGTCCGATGTCGACCGGCCGTCCCGTCCGCGGGAACGGCGCGATGAAGGTCCTGAAGCGCTCCTCGAACGCCAGCCACTGACCGTCGGGCGAGGGCGCCATCTGCATCGCGTTGTCGCTGCGGACGTGCTCGATCTCGTCGCGGCCCGGAAGCGGCGAATCCCCGCGCGGCAGGCCGACGCTGAGCAACACGAATTTCTCGTTGCGGAACTCGCGCAGGTAAATGCGGGTCCCCGTGTGATCGAACTCCGGATCGTTGCCCGCGTCGCGCACGAGCACCGGCTCGCCGCCAGACACCGGGACGACGTAGATGCCGGCTTCTTCCGAAAAATACGGGCCGCGCGTCTGATCGCCGCCGGCGTGGCGGAATACGAGCCACTTGCCGTCAGGTGAGAACGACGGTTCGACGTAGTGTCCCGGCTTCGCGATCACGTCGCGTGCGTCGCTGCCATCGGCCTTCGCGATTCGGAGGCGCCCCATCTCGGTGTCGTTCCAGGTCGTGTAGGCGAGCCATTGCCCGTCACGCGAAAACGTCGGAAAGAACTCGTAACGGTCGTCCTTTGTAATCCGCTTCGGCTCGCCGGCCGGAAGGCCCCGCGCATACAGATGGCCGAGCGCGCTGTAGACCACCGTCTTGCCGTCGGGCGAGACCCGGACATCGCGCAGCATTCGCACGGGAAATTCGGTCGGATGTACCTTCTGCGGAAAGCGCACCGGCGCGTTCAGCGTCTGCTCGACCTTGACGTTGAACGGAACTGGCTGCCCCTTCCCCGACGCAGCATCCACTTTCCAGAGCTTGCCTTCGCCCCAGATCAGGAGCGACTTGCCATCGGGCATCCACGCGTACTGCGGATACAGCCCGTGGATCGCCCACGCCTCCTGCAGATCCTTGTCGAGGTTGCCGAACAGCTCGCGGTCTCGACCGGTCTCGAGGTCGCGCAGGTACAGGTAACTCTTCAGACGCACTCGTCTGACGTACGCCAATGTCTTCCCATCCGGCGACATCTGCGGGGTCACGGAGCCCCCCTGCACGCTGACGGCGCGGCGCTCCCGCCCGGTCGTCAGATCCCGGCGGAAGATCGCGTAAATCGTGCCGTTGGGATCCTTGTTGTATTCGAACTGCTGCCCGGGCGTGATGTCCTTGCTGTAATACAGATAGCGGCCGTCCGGAGAGATATCCGGCTCGCCAGCATCTTTCTGCCAGCCGTTGCGCTCCGTGACCTGCAGGCCGTCGCTGGGTCCTGCTGAATGGAACATCCAGATTTCACCGGCGCCCAGCGAGCGCTCCTTCACGAAATGCCGGCGGGCATAGACATATGCACCGTCTGGGGACCATGTCGGGCTGTTTACGAACCAGCGCTTCTCCCGTGAAACCTGCTTCCCGTCCTTGCCCCCCACATCCATCGTCCAGATGTTCCAGAGGCCGTCGCGGTCGCTGGTGTATGCGATGCGCTTGCCGTCAGGGCTGAAGCGCGGCTGCATGTCGAACACGGGACCGCTCGTCAGCCGGGTTGCGGCGGAAGCACCACTGCCGTCCACCGGCATCACATAGACATCGCCAAGCAGATCGAAGACGACGCGCCGGCCGTCCGGGCTGACGTCGAGATTCATCCACGTGCCTTCGTTCGTGTCGAAGGACAGTTTCGTCGTGGGGCCAAGATCCGCTGCGACATCCCATTTCTTGTCGGTCTTCTCATCTCGCTGCGCCTGCGGTTGCGGCGCGAACGCGGGGATGATCAGGAGAAGGAGGAGCCGGGCCGGTTTCATGTGTTGTCCTTGCGGTCCGGCTAAAGCCGGACACTACCGAGATGGCTCGTTGTCCAAGCTCCGCCACAAATACCAGGATGCAACCGACCGATATGGTTTCCAGGCTTCGCCGATCTGGCGGATGCGGTCTGCCGTCGGACGCTTACGCAACCTGTACACCCGGTGCACGGCGTTGACGATGCCGAGGTCGTCGACCGGGAGGACATCGGGCCGGTGCAGACGGAACATCAGGAACATCTCCGCGGACCAGCGGCCGATACCCTTGACTTGCGTGAGCGCCGCGATCACCTCCTCGTCGCTCATGGCGTCGAGGTCGTCGAGCGGAAGCGCCCCGGTCAGGACCTTGTCCGAGAGATCCCGCAAGTACTGAACCTTCTGACGGCTCATACCCGCAGCCCTGAGTTGTTCGTCGGGGACGGTGGCGAGCGTCGCCGGCGTGGGCTGCGCCTCCGGCATCAGCGCGACCATCCGCCCGTAAATGGTGGCCGCCGCTTTCACCGAAAGCTGTTGGCCGGTGATCGCGCGAACGAGCGCGGAGAAGTGATCCGCCCGTTGGGCCGAGGCAAGGCCGCACTGGCCGTGACGCTTGATCAGCGCCGCGAGGATCGGGTCGCGCCGGAGGAGCAACCGGCGCGCACGAGCATAATCTGCCGGGGTCACGGGGGAATCATATAACCGGTGCACGGAGAACTCGTCCCCGCTCCGGGCACCTGTCGCCGCTGTGCAAATTGTTTCGTGAGGATCCGAAGGAAGGTATGGAGCCGGTGAACGAATGGAGATTCGTCCACCGGCTCAGAGTTCAGCGTTTCGCTACCGCGCTACTCGCCGCGTTCGGCATCGTCATCGGTCATCGACATGCGGCTCTCGGGCGACACGCCGCGCATGTCGTCGCCGGATGATCCGCTGCCTGACTGCTCGCGACGACGGCGGTGGCTCGCGATGCCTCCTTTACGGCCGGCATCCCGTGCTTCCTCACTCGTCCATTCGTGGGCGGTCCCCTTCTGGTGGGCCGCCTTTCCACCTTTGCTGGCAATTTCGCGCTGCTTGGCACGATCCATCGACGCAAAACCGCGATCTTCTTTGGCCACGATGTCCTCCTCCCCCGTACCCTCAGGTGGTGGACGATTTTACCCAGTGTCGCGATTCGCGACCGCGAGCGGAGCATTGGCCATTCGGCGCGCGACGCGCTCGCGCCCAAGCAGCTCCAGTACTTCGAACAATCCGGGGCTGACTGCTCGCCCCGTGACCGCCACGCGGGTTGCCTGGATCAATGCAGCCGGCGGGACGTGCTCACTCTCGGCGAGGGTGCGGAGCGCAGCCTCCAGGACCCCAGCGGTAAACGGCTCGGCTGTATCGAACGCAGCGCGTAGCCTTTCGAACGGCGCGGCGAGTGCAGCTTTAGCGAGGTGCTTCCTCACTGCCGCTTCGTCGAAGCCGATTTCATCGGTCAGAAAAGGACGCGCCTCTTCGACGAACTGCGGCAGCCGCTTCACGCGCGGTTTCAGCAGATCAATCATACGATGCAGCCACTCGCGGCGGGCGCCCACGAAGTCGTGGTGCCAGAGACGGTGCTCACGCAGCAGCGGTTCGAGACGGGTACTGAGATCCTCCACTGAGAGTCGCATGATGTGCTGCTGGTTGAACCAGTCGAGCTTGTCGGGATTGAACACCGCGTTGCCGCCGCTGATGCCTTCGAGCGCGAAGGCATGTATGAGGTCGCCCTGCGTGAACAGTTCCTGATCGGTTCCCGGCGACCAGCCGAGGAGCGCCAGGAAGTTGACCATCGCCTCCGGCAGATAGCCGAGCCTCTCGTATTCGATGACCGACGTCGCGCCGTGCCGCTTGCTGAGACGCTTCTTGTCAGGACCCATGATCAGCGGGACGTGCGCGAAGAGCGGCGGGGTTGTCTGGAACGCCTCGTACAGCAGGATCTGTTTCGGCGTGTTCGAGATGTGATCGTCACCGCGAACGACGTGCGTGATCTGCATCTCGATGTCGTCGGCAACCACCGACAGGTGGTAGGTGGGCTGGCGATCGGACCGCAGCACGACGAAGTCTTCGACGTTGGCGTTCGCGAACGAGATCGTGCCGTGCACGAGGTCGTCGAAGGCCGTCTCCCCCGGCGGCACTTTAAAGCGAACGGCGCGCGGCGCACCGGATGCCTCGAGACGAGCGATTTCTTCAGGGGGCAACGCGCAACACGCGCGGTCGTAGACCCAGCCTCCGCCGGAGGCCTCAGCCGCCTGACGCTTCTGCTGCAGCAGCTCGGGGCTGCAATAGCAATAGTAGGCGCAGCCGGCATCCACGAGCCGCTGCGCGGCGGCTCGATACAGCTCGATCCGTTCCGACTGGAAGTACGGGGCGTGCGGCCCGCCGGTATCGGGACCTTCATCCCAGTCGATGCCGAGCCACCGCAAGCCGCCGACGATACCGGCGACCATGTCCCACGATGAGCGCTCGGTATCGGTGTCCTCGATACGGAGCACGAATGTCCCGCCATGACGCCGGGCGTACAGCCAGTTGAACAGCGCGGTCCTCGCGCCGCCGATGTGCAGGTAACCGGTCGGAGACGGGGCGAAACGGACGCGGATCACGCCTTCAATTGTAACGGCTTGTGATTGCAGATTCGGTGATTGGAGATTTGCGAATTGATTGCTCGATCGACGATGGCGAATTGCCAATCATTCGGAGATTGTCCTTGGTCAGAAATCACCAAATCAGTGAGCACATCTCCATTTCGCCAATCTCCAATGCAAGGATCAGAAAAGCTCTCCGAAGAGGCTCCAGAATTTCTCGCGTGTTTTCTCCAGCAGGGATCGTTTTCGCCACGTTTCGAGCGTCAGACGCCGGGACGCGCGGAGGTCCTGATCGAAATCCTGAAGAAACCGGCCTGCCAGGTCGCGGCTCGTGACGGCGACGTTGAGCTCGTCGTTCAACTCGAGGGACCGGTTGTCGAAATTGGCCGATCCGAACATGCTCCAGATGCCGTCCACCACCATCACCTTCGTATGCATCATCGTCGGCTGGTACTCGTGGATCTCGATGCCGAGCTCCATCAGCCGTTCGTAGTGCTTGCGCGACGCGTACTTGACCGGCATGGCGTCGGTGATGTCCCCCTCGACGACCATGCGGATCTTCACGCCCCGCGTCACGGCGTCCTCGAGCGCCCAGCGGCTCGATTCATCCGTGACGAAGTAGGGCGTCGTGATCTCGACGGTCTGACGCGCCGATGCAAGGCCGAACAGGTACAGGCGCTTCAGGTCATTGCTGCCCCCGGTTGGCGAGCTGCGGACGGTGAAAGATGCGCCTTCAGCGTCGCGCTCCTGCGGCACGTCATCCAACTCCGGCGTGACCTCACCCACCGCTTCGGCGAAGTTCTCGTAGAAGCTCCCTTCAATCAGGCGAGCCAGCGGCCCCACGATCTGCACCATCGTGTCGCGCCAGTGTTCCTTGTCCTGCGCGTTTCCCTTCCATTGATCGTCGATGCCAGCACCGCCGGTGAACGCCGTCTCTCCGTCGATGACGAGGATTTTGCGGTGTGTGCGATAGTTCAGCTCTTCCAGCGAGTACCAGCTCGGAGTGCTGAACTTCGCGAGACGGCAGCCCGCGCTTTCCAGCCGCTTGACCTGTTCGTCGTCGATCCCGCTCCCGCCAACGGCGTCGATCACCATCTGGACGCGGACGCCTCGGCGCGCCGCCTGTTCGAACGCGCTCGTGAACTGTTCGGCGATGTCGCCGGCCTCGAAGATGTACGACTCGAAGCTGATCCGCCGCTTGGCGCTGCGCACGGCGGCCAGCATGGCGGGAAACATCTGATCGCCATTGGTGAGGACGGTGAAGCGATTGCCCCGCGTGAGATCGACGCCGAGAATCCCGGCGAGGTAGTTCGCGTGGCGCGGCTCCGCCGCCCCGACCGCGCTGCGGGTTTTCAGCGTGACCTGATCCTGGGCGAGGAGCAGGAACATCGCGACGACTCCGGCGGCGATGAACAGGATCAGGAAGGCGCGGCGGACCGGCTTACTCATCCGTAGGATCGGTGCAATTCAGAGACCGTGGTCAGGCCGGCGGCACGGGGGGCGTTCGAACGGCCACGGAAGTGTCCACTGAACGCTTGGTGACCCGCGTAAACACGGCCAGAAGGTTGCCCGCAGTCACGAGGATAATCGGGCCGAGAACGAGCCCGATGAACCCGAACGCCGATAGTCCGCCGAGGAGACCGAGGAAGATGACGAGGCCGCTAGCCGATGTCCGGCCGCTGAGGATCACCGGCCTCAGCACGTTGTCGACCAGCCCGATGCCGAGCACGCCGACAACGACCAGGATCACCGCACGACCGATTTCTCCCGACAGCAGCAGCCACACGACGGTCGGCACCCACACCAACGCCGATCCCACGAGAGGAATCAGCGCGCAGATCGCCATCGCCACCCCCCAGACGACCGGCCCGCTGATGCCGAGCGCCCAGTATGTGAGACCTCCGATGGTGCCTTGCACGGCTGCGACC
>JAIVJE010000122.1 GCA_020200195.1 Acidobacteriota bacterium
CGGATCCCCTGTCTCTCTCTCGCGCCCTCATCGTCAAGTACTCGCATACGATGACGTTCTGAGCTGATGGCGAGTGCCGGCGGTCACCAGCCTTCGCTCACTCCAGCGGAGGGCGGATGTCGATCCGCCAGTCTCCCGTTCGACGGGTTATCAAAGGACGAAAGGTACAGACATGAACATCGCGCTCTGGGTCCTGCAGGTACTGCTCGCGGTTGCGTTCTTCGCCCACGGCTGGCTCTTTCTCTCGCCCCCGCCGGCGATTGCCGCACAGATGAACGCGTCGCTGCCACGGTGGTTCCAACTCTTCCTCGGCGTCGCGGAAATACTGGCCGCGGTGGGACTTATCCTTCCGGGACTGACGCGGATCCAGCCGTGGCTGGTCACCTGGGCGGGTGCCGGAATCATGATCGTGATGGTGTCGGCGATGGTCTACCATCTGATGCGCAGCGAATTCAGCTCGGCGGCTATCACCTTCCTGCTGCTCGCCATGGCGACGTTCGTCGCGTACATGCGGCATCGCGTGCTGCCAATTGGCGTCCGGCGCGCCGCGTAGCCATGAGACGAGAGGACTCATGCGACAGCTGATCGTGACCGAGTTTGTGTCACTGGATGGCGTCATACAGGCGCCAGGCGGACAGGACGAGGATCGGGATGGCGGGTTCGAGCACGGCGGATGGACTATGCCGTACTGGCACGACGACATCGGCGGCAGCTTCGGCGCCCTGATGCAGGACGTCGATGCCTTCCTGCTCGGCCGCCGCACGTACGAGATTCACGCGCAGGCGTTCGAGCCGATGCCGCCGGGCGATCCGTTCGGCGACCTCATGAACCCGCCCAAGAAGTACGTCGTCTCTCGAACGCTGGAGAAGCCGATCTGGCGCAACACGACCATCATCCGCGACAACGTCGTCGAGGCGGTGCGGAGGTTGAAGGCCGAGCCCGGACGGAACATCCTGACGGACGGCAGCAGTCAGCTCGTGCGCACGCTGCTCGCGCACGACCTGGTCGATCAACTGCACGTGCTGCTCTACCCGCGACGCTCAGCCGCGGCAAGCGCATCTGGGCCGATGACGCGCACACCGGATTCACGCTGCGATCGGCCACCCCGTACCCGACCGGCGTCGTAGGGCTCCACTACCTACGTCAGGGGTGATCGACTTCGCCGTCGCCCAATTCCACAAGACCGTGGAGTTTCAAAACTCAGGAGACGATGGTGGGGTTCCGGCGGATAAGACCAAACATCGCGAGGACCATCAGGATTATGACAAGCACGATGGCCCGCACAAGACCCGCTGGCTGGTTGTTAAGTCGAGCACCTTCGTCACGCGCCGGCTCGCATCGGATTGATCACTCGCACCGACCCGTACGTCTGCCCGTCGGAAAGGTCCTCTGAGTACAGGACCTCTGCACCTGAAGCCTGCGCTGCTTGAACCACAAGTGCATCCCAGAACGAGATCTGGTACTGATCCTCCACATCGAGTGCCTCCAGAATGGATTCGGCGCCGTTCACAACGACCTGCCACGTCAGGTAATCGGCAATTATTTCACGCGTCGCCTTCACGTCGAGCGGACGACCAGTCTTCCGGCGCAAGTTGACGGAGAGCTCCTGCAGCACTTGGGTACTCACGACACCGGTTCGATCGCGCCACAGCCCCTCGACGAGGGCCTTGGCGCGTTCGTGCTTCGCGCCCGCAGACGCATCGTGCGCATACATCAGGATGTTAGTGTCGACGAAGTACCTATCGCTCATGGAGTTCGTCACGGGACTTGGGGGGCGTCCATTGGAGATCGAGACCCTCGCGGAGCCGCGCGAGCGCGCGCCTCCGAGCCTTGTCGAAAGCCTTCCGATCCCGCACCATGGCTTCAAGGCGGTCTGTCAGTAGGGCGCTGATGGACCGTCCTTCTTCGGCGGCGACGACGCGCGCTTCTCGGAGCAGGTCGGCGTCGAGTTTTAGGGTAACGTTCGTTTTCATGGTCCACTTGCTGAGCACGCTAGTCACGTGCAGCACCATTTTACGTGCCTCGGGTTTTCATCGCAAGCGGCATGACCTGCCCTTGGGAACCACGAATTCATTCCATAAATTGCCTGCCAGGCGACCAGGTTCCGGTTTTCGCCGATACTGGACCGCGACGCTGCCGAAGCAACGAGCACATGCTCCTGACCATCCGAACAACCCATCAGCCGGCCACCGATCTCGGGTTCCTGCTCCACAAGCATCCGGAGCATGTACACACGCGGGAGTTCCCGTTTGGCAACGCGACGGTCTTCTACCCGGAGGCGACGGACGAGGTCTGCACGGCGGCCGTGCTGCTCGACGTCGATCCGGTCGGAATGGTCCGTGGCCGGGGCGGCAAGGGCGGCGCTGAGGACCAGTACGTTAACGACCGGCCCTATGTCGCATCGTCGCTGCTCTCGGTCGTGCTTTCGCGTTGGTTCAACTCCGCGTTGGGCGGTCGATGTGAGCGGAAAGCGGACCTTGCCGCAGCCGACCTGCCTCTGGAAGCACGTCTAGCGGCTGTTCCCTGCCGCGGCGGCGAAGCGTTCCTCCGCGCGTTGTTCGAGCCACTCGGCTACAGCGTCGAAGCGACGCGCCACGAACTTGACGAGAGCATGCCGGCACTCGGCCCGAGCCGACTGTTTACGGTCACGCTCCGAGCAACGCGTCGGTTGAGCGACCTCCTCACCCACCTGTACGTGCTCATTCCGGTGCTCGACGATCAGAAACACTACTGGGTTGGAGACGACGAGGTCGAAAAGTTGCTTCGTCACGGGGAAGGCTGGCTCGAGCGCCATCCCTCGCGCGATGTGATCGTCTCGCGATATCTCGTGCATCAACGCGGGCTCGTTCGCGATGCCATCGCCCGGCTGACGACGGAGGAACAGCCCGAAGAAGAGGTCGCGGCTGTGCAGAAGGACGAACAGGAAGCATCAATCGAGCGCACGATCAGCCTCAACGAACGGCGGCTGGATGTCGTGTGCGACGTCTTGAAGGCTTCCGGCGCCTCACGCGTGCTCGATCTTGGCTGCGGCGAGGGCAAGCTGCCGCGCAGGCTGCTGGCCGACCACCAGTTCGCAGAAATTGTCGGCATGGACGTCTCGGGACGCGCGCTCGATCTGGCGGAGTCGCGCCTCAAGCTCGATCGGCTGGCACCCAAGCAGCGTGAGCGCATCCGGCTGCTGCATGGCTCACTGATGTATAGGGACACCCGCCTAAGCGGATTCCATGCCGCCTCTGTGGTTGAGGTTATCGAGCACCTCGACCAGCCGCGCCTGCGCGCCTTCGAGCGCGTACTGTTCGAGTCGGCACGCCCTGGAACGGTTGCCCTGACGACACCGAACGCTGAATACAACGTGAAGTGGCCGTCGCTGCCCGCGGGCAAGTTCCGGCATCAGGATCACCGCTTTGAGTGGAATCGCGCGGAGTTCCAAGGCTGGGCGAGCGACGTTGCCTCGCGTTTCGGTTACGTCGTCAGGTTTCTCCCGGTCGGTGACGAAGACGACCAGGTCGGACCGCCGACGCAGATGGCGGTGTTCGTTCAAGCACCTGCGGCTGAAGCGAGGCGCGAAGTCGCCGAGCGAGACCGAGGGGGGGTGGAGCCCCGCGAGGACCAAGGATGACATTCACGATCCCGGAGCTCTCGCTGGTGGTCCTGATTGGGCCGTCCGGATGCGGCAAGTCGACGTTCGCGCGGAAGCACTTCAGGCCGACGGAAGTAATGTCCTCGGATGCCTTTCGGGCGCTCGTGTCGGACGACGAAAACGATCAGTCATCGACGGACGACGCGTTTGCTGCGCTGCATTTCGTGGCGGCGCGTCGGCTCGCCCGAGGCCGCGCAGCGACCGATGCTGTTGGCTCCTTTGGTGTCGGATGACGTGAGGGCCGAAATCACGGTCGGGTCTGGATCGATTTCGATCGTGGCAGACACGCTCGGGCAGGTCCAGAACGATGGCCACCGGAAGCAGGAGCGCGGGCCGTTCGACATCATCGGCGATGTCTACGGGTGCTGCGACGAATTGGAAGAACTGTTTCAGGGACTCGGGTACGCGAGGAATGGCGACGGTTCGTGGGCTCACGCCGGAGGACGAAGGGCCATCTTCGTCGGCGACCTGGTGGACCGTGGCCCTCGCATTGTTGACACACTCAAGACCGTAATGGCGATGGTGCAGGCAGGCGCGGCGCTGTGCGTGCCCGGGAACCACGATATCAAGCTGAAGCGCAAGCTCGAGGGTCGTGACGTCACCATCTCTCATGGACTAGATCGCACGCTGGCTGAGATGGACCAGCAGACGCCCGAGTTCCGTGCTGGCGTCCAGAAGTTCCTCGATGGTCTCGTCAGCCACTACGTGTTCGACGAGGGTCGGCTCGTTGTCGCCCACGCCGGCATGAAGGAGGAGATGCAGGGGCGAGGGTCAGCCAAGGTGAGAGACTTCGCCCTCTTCGGAGAGACAACCGGGGAGACCGACGAGTTCGGACTCCCAGTTCGGTACAACTGGGCGTCTGAGTACCGCGGCCGCGCCAACGTCGTCTACGGTCATACGCCGGTGCCGGAACCCGAATGG
>JAIVJE010000409.1 GCA_020200195.1 Acidobacteriota bacterium
GGATTCCTGTATGTGCTCGACCGGGCCACGGGCGAGCCGGTGTGGCCGATTGAGGAACGCCCGACGCCGCGGTCGGATGTTCCCGGCGAACGCACGTCGCCGACGCAGCCCTTTCCCACCAAGCCGGCGCCGTTTGAGCTGCAGGGTGTGACCGAGAACGATCTCATCGACTTCACGCCGCAGATAAAAGACCAGGCGCTGACGATCGCGCGGCAGTTCCGCTTTGGACCGTTGTTCAATCCGCCATCGATGGCCAAGGCGGCCGACGGGACGCGCGGTGCCTTCGTTGCACCCGGGGCGAACGGCGGCGCAAACATTCCAGGAGGCGCGGCCGCCGATCCCGAGACCGGCGTCGTGTACGTGGCGACCGAGCGCGGGCACAGCACCATCGCCATGGTCACCGGCAAAGAGCGTCACAAGGATCAGGCCGGCACGTCGGCGTACGTCTCGCTCGGCCCGGGCGGCACGCGCGGACCCCAGGGCCTGCCGCTGCTCAAGCCTCCGTTCGGCAGCATCGTCGCGATCGATTTGAACACCGGCGATCACATGTGGCGGGTCCCGAACGGCGATACGCCGGACAACATCAAGAACCACGTCGCGCTGAAGGGCGTGACGCTGCCGGTCACCGGCAAGCCGACCCACGCGAACGTGCTCGTCACAAAAACGCTGCTCCTCTACGGCGAGGGTCGCGGCGGATCGCCGCTCCTGCACGCGCTCGACAAGCGCACGGGAAAGGAGATCGCTCGTGTCGCGCTGCCCGCGACCACGAATACGGCGTTCATGACCTACATGCACAACGGCCGGCAATACATCCTGGCCGCCGTCGCCGATGCGGAAACGCCGGCGGAGCTCGTCGCGCTGGCGTTGCCCCGACAGTAGGCGCCGGCTGAAGCCTGACGTGCCTTCGGCTATCCTAGACCTCATCAACGCGCACCTCGCGAAGGTAGAAGTACATATCGAGTCGTCCGGTCGGAATGCCCGGATCGTCAACGCGCAGAACGATCTGGTACGAGCCGGGGGAAGCGGGCTGCCAGGTGTGGGACCACATGGTCCACGTGGTCGTGGTCGACGGCAGCGGGCACGACTCTACCCGCACCCATGGCTCTGTCGACTTGAAGCGAATCAACAAAGCGTTGGTCGGACGCGTCCCGCCCCACATGACGCCGATCACGCGATAGACGATGTTGCCGTCGACGAGCCATTTTTCAACGCGGACGGCTGTCGCGGCCACATCCATCGTCGCCGGGGCGTAGTCCCTCGCCAGCTCGGGCCTTCCCTGCTGGAACGTACGCACCGCGAACTCGCGCATCTGGCTCGTCGCGGGCTCATCCTGGTCCACGAAGACGATTTCGTTGACCCACTTTGTGCAGGCGCAGCCATACCATCTGGGGACCACGAGCCGGGCCGGGAAGCCATGATCCGGGCTCAATCGTTCGCCGTTCATCTCAGTGGCGAGGAACGCCCCCGCCGTATCGAGCTGCTCGATGCTAAAGATCCAACTCGCGCCGGCGACCGACGAGGGCGACGGCTGCGAATGATCGTCAAAGCCCGAGACGAGCACGCGGGCGGCCTTCGGCAGCGGAGCGGCGCGGCTGAGAATGTGCCGCATCGGAACCCCGGCCCACTGCGCGGCGCTCATCAACCCGAAGTTGTTCGGATTCGTATTCCCCGCGCACTCGAGGAGCACGGTCCCCATCGGTTCGGCGAGTCGCATGAGCTCGGCGAGGGGAACGTCCACAGGGCGACGCACCAACCCACGGACTGTTATCGTCCACGGCCGGTTGAGGTCCACCCGGTCGGGGCGCCGCGTGCGGATGTAGAAACGTCCGGTCGGCGTAACGAGCGTCTCCGGCGTCAGCGCCGAGAGGTCGAGAAACTGGCGCGCATCGAGACCGGACCCAAGCAGGGTGTCGAGCGGGAGCTGCGGGGCGCCGCGGCCGGTCAGTGGCAGGGTGCCGAGCAGGCGTCCCTGCGGCGGGCCGGAGCGGACGGGGACGAGGGCCGCCGCCGCGGCGAAGGAGGTTCGAAGGAACTCACGACGACTAGCCACGGACCTCCAAGGACGCCAGACAATCCGCCTGGAGGGGCGATTGTAGATCGCCACGGAAGCTCTTGCACGAAGTTGCGGTTCGCCATAGAATCCGCACAATTCGCGATTGGTGCTTTGTGGCATTTCATTGCTCGCGTTTGTCAGCCTCCGATCCCGGGAAGACGCGGGACGGTTGCGCCGCGCCAGGCTCCCCGCCAGTTTTCTGTCAGCCACCGCCAGAACCCATCCGGACGAAAACCGCTTGGTTGAGGGACGTGTCGTTCATCGCCACAGGTTACTTGGAGGAACGAGTATGAGGGGCCGATCAGTCCACCCATTCATGGTCATGGCGCTGGTGCTGGCGACCAGTACGAGCGCTGTGGCACAGACATTTACCGGCGGCTTGCGCGGCGCGGTCAAAGATGCCGGTGGCATTGTCCCCGGCGTCACCGTGCAGTTGCTCAATGAGGCGACAAATCAGAAGCGGGAGGCCGTCACGAACGAGTCCGGTGAGTACAACTTTGCTGCGGTGCAGCCGGGCACGTACACGGTGAAGGCGACCCTGGCTGGATTTCGAACCTACGAGAACCGTCAAGTCCGCATCGGCGCCCAGCAGTTCATCACGCTGGACATCGCGCTCGATGTCGGTCAGTTGCAGGAGACCATCACCGTCGTCGGCGAATCGCCCCTTGTCGAGACGTCCAACGCCTCGACCGGCGCGATCATCGACTCCAAGCAGCTCGAGACGCTGCCCACCGCAGGGCGGTCGGCGTTCCTGTTCGCGGTCACGGTGCCCACCGTCATCGCCTCAGGCGACGCGCAGTTCAACCGGCAACAGGACCAGACCAACGCCTCGCTGCTGTCGCTCGGCGGCGGCGCGCGCCGCGGCAACAACTACATTATTGACGGCGTGCCGATCACGGACCTGCGCAATCGCGCGTCCGCCAACCCCTCCATCGAGGCGCTCGAAGACGTCAACGTCCAGGTGCACACCTACGACGCGGAGACGGGTCGCACGGGCGGCGGCACTTTCAACTCGGCCGCCAAGTCCGGCACGAACGACTGGCATGGCAGCGGTTTCTACCAGAACCGGCCGCGCTGGGGGATGTCGAACAACTTCTTCTCCGAGCGCGCCGGAGAGCCGCTGCCGAACACCTACTTCCATCTGGGCGGAGGCGCCTTTGGTGGTCCCCTCATCCGCAACCGCACGTTCTTCTGGTTCTCGACCGAAGGGTATGGCTCGAACACGACCCGAAACGGCTCGCTCCGCCTCCCGACCTCGCGCGAGCGCAACGGCGACTTTTCTCGGTCGTTCGACAGCGCCGGGCGCCTTGTCATCATCTACGACCCGCTGACCGGGAACGCCGACGGTACGGGCCGCCAGCCGTTCGAGGGCAACGTCATTCCGTCCAATCGTCTCAACCCGGTGGCGAGGGCCATGGCCGGCTTCCTGCCGCTGCCCACGCGGGACGTGAGCGACGGCAACGACAACTTCGAGAGCACCGCGCAGATCCACGACCGCGCGATCATGTATACCGGCAAGGTGGACCATCGCTTCTCGGACAGCGTGTCGCTGGCGGGCTTCTATCTCTACAACAGGACGGACGAGCCCTGCGGGAACATTTTATATCCCGGTTTGAACGATCCGAACCGCTTCATCGACGGCGACGACTACCTGCTGAAACGACGCGTGAACGTGCTCGCGCTGAACAACACCTGGCTGCCGAGCAACAATACGGTGCTGACGCTGCGGTACGGCTGGACGCGGTTCATCGACGACGACACGCTCTCGATCGATTTCGATCCAGCGTCGCTCAACTTCAACTCGTCGTTCCTCAACTCCATGCAGGTGCGGAAGTTTCCGCGCGTGTCGGTCACCGATTACTACGGGCCGTTCGGCGCGCTCGATCCGTTCGCGCGCAATTGGTACTCGTGGAGCACCAACGGAGCACTCACGCGGCTGCTCGGCCGGCACACGCTGAAGTTCGGGGCGGACTACCGCCTGATCGGGATCAAAACGCAGTCCTTCGCCGGCGGCGCGGGCGACTTCCGATTCGATCGCCTGTACACCTCGTCGAACCCGCTGGCGCCGACGGACGGATCCGCGCCGTCCGGCAACGCCTTCGCAAGCTTCATGCTGGGAGATGTCTCGGGCGATCCCGGCAACCTCAGCCGCATCGGCGTGTCGAACCCGTTCAACGCGTTCGTGCACTACTACGGTGGGTACGTGCAGGACGACTTCCGGCTCCGCTCCACGACCACGTTCAACGTCGGCCTCCGGCTCGAGCGAGAGAGCGGGCTGATGGAGGAAGACGACGGTTTCACCGTCGCCTTCGATCGCACGTTGAACCCGGGCGGCGCGCTCGGCAACGTCGTCAACCCTCTCACTGGACAGCGCGTCGTGGGGGGCCTCGTGTACGCGGGCGTGGACGGCGCGCCGCGTCATCAGGGTGATCCCCCGGCAGTGAAGGTGTCGCCGCGGCTCGGGATCGTCCACTCGTTCAACAGCAGGACGGTGCTGCGCCCTTCCCGGGCGGCGTGCGACAGCCCGTGGGCAACGCTCTGGGCGCGCTGGCTGGTGTCGGCGGTCAAATCGAGTTCATCGATCAGGACAAGAAAGCGCCCTGGGTGCAGCAGTATTCGGTGGACCTCAATCGCGAGCTCCCCGGCAACATGGCGATCGGCTTCGAGTACTCCGGCGCCACCGGGCGCGACCTGGGGCTGGGCGGCACGCTCGACGGCATCATCAACATCAACCAGCTCGATCCCGCGCACCTGTCGCTCGGCGCGGCGTTGCTGGAAAGCGTGCCGAACCCGTTCTTCGGGTTGCCGGGCGGGCAGGGCTTCAACGTGGCCAGTCCGACAGTGCAGCGGCGGCAGCTGCTGCGGCCGTTCCCCCAGTTCTCGAACATTCTCATGCGTCAGAGGACGGCCGGCAAGAGCCAGTACCACGCGGGCATCGTCAAGTTCGAGAAGCGCGTGACGAGGGGTTGGGGCGGCCGCATCAACTACACCTACAGCCGTCTGATGGACAACCAGTTCGGCGAGAGCAACTTCTTCTCCAGGAACGCGGGGGAGGCGCAGAACGCCTACGACATCGGCGCGGAGTATTCGATTGGTATCCTCGACGTCCCGCACAAGATCGCGATCTCGCCAATCGTCGAGTTGCCGTTCGGCGAGGGCAAGCGGTGGGCGACGAGCGGCGTCGGGGCAATGCTTCTCGGCAACTGGACGATCTCGTCGATCATCTCGCTCGAGAGCGGCTTCCCGATTTCGCTCTCGGCGAACACGAACACCACGCAGATCTTCACGCGCATGCAGCGGGTCAACCCCGGGACCGGTAATCCGGAGACCGAAGGGAGCCGAACCGATCGCATCGCGTCGCCGAACGCGTGGTTGAATGCCAGCGCCTTCAGCCTGCCGGGCCAGTTCCAGCTGGGGACGCTGCCGCGCAACCTCGACGACTTGCGGACGCCGCATCGCAACAACTGGGACTTCGCGGCGGCCAAAGACGTGCGGCTCGGCGGCAGCCGGCGCGGGCAGATCAAGCTCGAGGTGATGAACATTACCAACACGGTCAAGGTTCGCGGTCCGATCTCGACCCTGGGCAGAACGAATTTCGGCCAGATCCGTGTGCAATCCGGGTTCATGCGGCTGACCCAGTTGATGTTCCGCATGACGTTCTAAGATCAGGAGCTAGAAGGTAGGAGGTAGGAGGCAGAAGAATATCTCCTTCCTCCTGCCTCCTACCTCCTGTTTCCGTCCTCCTGTCTTCGACTCCCTGATGCCTCGACGGTACTTCGCGACCGCGCTGACACGGGTCCTTTCGGTGTGTGTGCTCGTGTCAGCCGCGACCCCCCCCGCCGGGGCCCCCGGCGCGCGTAGTGGGCGCGCGGGGCTTGAGCCCCAACCGCCCCGCGGGACCGTCGTTTTTCCGACCTCGGGCGCGCCCGCGGCGCAAACCGACTTTCTGCGCGGCGTCGCCTGGCTCCACAGCTTCGGGTACGAGGAAGCGATTGAGGCGTTTCGCGCCGCTCAGCGCGTCGACTCGCAGTTCGCGATGGCGTACTGGGGCGAAGCGATGAGCTTTAACCAGCCGTTGTGGTTCGGCGAAGAAGTCGCGCAGGGACGGGCGGCGCTGGCCAGACTGGCCCCTACGCCACAGGCTCGGGCCGCGAAGACGACGACCCGGCGCGAGCAGATGTATCTGACCGCGGTGGACGCGCTCTTCGGTCAAGGCGACAGGCCGGCACGCCATCAGGCCTACGCCGACGCCATGGCCGCACTCGTCGCCGCGTTCCCGACAGACGAGGAGGCGCGGGTGTTCCACGCGTTGTCACTGCTCGCGATCCTGCCGCGCGGTGATGCCGCGCTGCCGCTGCGAGAGAAAGCGGGCGCTATCGCCGAAGGAGTTTTGAAGCGGAACCCGAAGCACCCGGGCGCCGCGCACTACATCCTGCACGCGTACGATCACGGGAAGCTCGCCGCGCGCGCGCTGCCCGCGGCGCGGGTGTACGCGACAATCGCGCCGGCGGCCAGCCACGCGCTCCACATGCCCGCACATGCTTTCGTCCAGCTCGGATACTGGGACGAGGCGGCCGCTGCGGATCAGGCGTCATGGGATGCCTCCGTAGCGTGGGTGGCCCGCAAGAACCTGTCGATTGCTTTGCGCGACTTTCACAGTCTCACGTGGCTTCACTACGAGTGGACGCAGCAGGGGCGATTCACGAAGGCCGCCGAGGCTCTGCAGCTCGTCGACGAGGCGATGAAGATCATCAAACCGCAAGACGAGATAGGAGGGCACCACTATTCGGACAGTGAGATCGGCCGCGGGAGCGGCCCGCTGGCGCTCCGCAACGACCGCGGATCCATGCGCGCGCGGTCTGTGATCGAGAGCGAGCGCTGGAGCGAGATGAAAGCGCAGAGCTCGTTCGACAACATCGACGAGCTGTTCGCCCTCGGTATGAGCGCGGTGAAGCTCGGGGACCTGGCGCGGGCCGATGCCGCAATCAAGCTGTTCTCCGACGCCACGGCACCAGGACAGGATATGGGACTACGCGCAGCCGGGCCGTGCTCGGTCTCGCCCGTGCGGCGGCCAAGGCAGGCGACACGGCCAGGAGCCTGCAGGCCTACAAGCGCTTTCTCGCGAACTGGAAACGGGCTGATCTCGGGCTGCCAGAGCTCCGCGAAGCGCGTGCCGCTATAGAAGGGAATAGGGAGTAGGGAGAACCCTTGTCTCTATAATGAGCGCATGCTCTCGGTCGTCATGAGCCTGGCCGTGCTTCTCGCAGCGGCGCTGTTGGCGAGCCGTCCCGCGCAAAATCCCGCGCCACCGCAACAGCCGACTTTTCGCACGAACGTCACGCTCGTCACGACCGACGTGATTCCGCGCGATGGTGATGGCCGGTTCATCTCGGACCTCACCAAGGACAGCTTCACGGTGCTCGAGGACGGGCAACCGCAGACAATCGTCTCGTTCGCGCTGGTGCACGGCGGCCGCACGTTCCACACTCTGACACCTCTGCCGTCCTCGGCTCCCGAGGGCATCGTGCTGCCGAGCGCGCCACGTCCCGTGGCGGACACAGCGGGCCGCGTCCTGCTGGTCCTCGTCGACGATCTGCATTTCGAGCCCGAGTACACCCCACACGTCCGGCGGCTGATCGAGACGCTCGCCACGACGCTGCTGCATCATGGGGACCTGATGGCGATGGTGTCGAGCGGACCATCGGCGATCGAGATCGGTCCGACGTATGACCGGAAACTGATCGCGTCGGCAGCGTCGAAAATTCGCGGCTCGGGACTGACT
>JAIVJE010000123.1 GCA_020200195.1 Acidobacteriota bacterium
CCGTCGACCTGAACACGCGACTGAAATTGGACGCCATGTGCGAGCAGCGCTTTCCGATCCCTCCGATTGTAGTCCGTGGGTGTTGGCGCGCGCATACCCTGTGCCTCCTTGCGTAGTAAAAGCCTCCGGCACATGATTAGAGGGTTGCACGCACGCAGGTGTGGCGCGCAGACATGGCAGACTCAGATGAAAATCCACGAGTATCAGGCAAAAGCGATCCTCGCGCGCCATGGCGTTCCTGTTCCGCTCGGAGAGGTCGTGTTCTCCGCCGCCGACGCCGCGCTCGTAGCGACGCGCCTCGGTGGAGGCGTGGTGGTCGTCAAAGCCCAAATTCACGCCGGCGGACGGGGCAAAGGCGGCGGCGTCAAGGTCGTGAAGGATCGAGATGCAGCGCACAAGGCGGCGAAGGACATGATCGGGATGCGGCTCGTGACGATCCAGACCGGGCCTGCCGGTCAGCTCGTCGAACGGGTGCTCGTGGAACAGGGCCTGAAGATCGAGCGTGAGCTGTACCTGGGCCTCGTGCTCGACCGCGCGACTGAACGGCCCGTGCTGATGGCCAGCCAGGAAGGTGGAGTCGAAATCGAGAAGGTCGCCGAAGAAACCCCGGACCGCATTTACAAGGAGTTCATCCACCCGGGCGCCGGCCTCAGCGCGTTTCAGACTCGCAAGCTCGCCTTCGCCCTGGGGCTGGAAGGCCCGCAAATCGCCCAGGCCGCCAGGCTGATGACGTCGCTGTATGACGCGTTCGTCGCCACGGATGCGTCGCTCATCGAGATCAATCCGCTGATCGTCACCGAGGACGGCAGCCTTCTGGCCCTCGACGCCAAGATGACCTTCGACGACAACGCCCTCTACCGGCATCCGGATCTCAAGGAGCTCTGCGACACGGCGGAAGAAGAGCCGCTCGAGGTCGAGGCGTCGAAATACTCCCTGAACTACATCAAGCTCGACGGAACGATCGGATGCATGGTCAACGGCGCCGGCCTCGCGATGGCGACGATGGACATCATCAAGCTGGCGGGTGGCGAACCGGCGAACTTTCTCGACGTCGGCGGCGGCGCCAATGCGGAGCAGATCCGCAACGCGTTCAAGATCCTGATGTCGGACACCAGCGTGAAGGCCGTCCTCATCAACATTTTTGGCGGCATCCTGCGTTGCGACGTGCTCGCAGAGGGAGTGATTGCGGCCGTCAGGGAACTCGGTGTTCGAATCCCAATCGTCATCCGTATGGAGGGCACGAACGTCGAGAAGGGTGAGCAGATGCTCAAGGAAAGCGGACTCAACTTCACGACTGCGGACACGATGAGCGAAGCGGCCGAGAAGGTCGTCGCGCTCGGGAAATAGCGTCCACATGGCTGTACTGATCGCTCGGAACACCCGGCTCATCGTGCAGGGAATTACCGGCCGCGAAGGGACTTTCCACGCGAAGGCGGCCGCCGACTACGGGACGATGGTCGTCGGCGGCGTCACGCCCGGCAAAGGCGGGACGACGCATGAGGGATGGCCGGTGTTCAACACGGTGGCTGATGCGGTGCATGAGACGGGCGCGAACGCGACCGTCATCTTCGTCCCGCCGCCATTCGCCGCCGACGCGATCATGGAGGCGGCGGACGCCGGCGTCCCGCTGGCCGTGTGCATCACTGAGGGAATTCCGACGCTCGACATGATGCGGGCGCTGATGGTCGTCCGCAGCTCGAAGACGCGCCTGATCGGGCCGAACTGCCCCGGTCTCATTACGGCCGGGCAGGCAAAGGCGGGGATCATCCCAGGTCACATCTGCAAGGAAGGCCGCGTCGGGATCGTTTCGAAGAGCGGCACGCTGACGTACGAAGCAATTCATCAGCTCACGAAGCTCGGTCTGGGGCAGACCACCTGCATCGGGATCGGCGGGGATCCCTTGATCGGCACCAGCTTCATCGACGCGCTGACGCTCTTTGGCTCGGACGCGGAAACCGAGGCCGTCGTCATGATTGGTGAGATCGGCGGCACAGCCGAGGAAGAAGCCGCATCGTTCATCCAGAAGTCCTTCAAGAAGCCGGTGGTCGGCTTCATCGCCGGGCAGACCGCCCCGCCGGGGCGCCGCATGGGCCACGCCGGCGCCATCATCGCAGGGGGGAAAGGCACGGCTGCCGAGAAGATGGCTGCGTTGACCCAAGCGGGCGTCCATGTGGTCCGGAGCCCTGCCGACATCGGGCAGGCGGTTCAAGCCGCGCTGTAACCCGTCCTCTTCCGTCGAAGTGCTCCTGCACGCCGCCCCGGTGCTGCTATGATCGGCCCACCATGACTCCGACTGACGCTGCGGTCCAGGAGGCCGCCGCGACGCCGGCCGCGCGCCGGATCGTCAACGATTTCAGCATCCAGGTTGCGACCGTCAACGGGTCCGGCAGTCAAACTGCGAACCTGGTCCTGCTCCGATCGATTTTCCAGTCGGGCGTGCCTGTCTCCGGCAAGAACCTCTTTCCCTCGAACATCGCCGGCCTGCCGACGTGGTACACCATCCGCGCGAACGGGAGCGGCTACGTCGCGAGGAAGAAGGAAATCGATTTTCTCGTGGCGATGAACGCCGAGACCGGCAGGGAAGACGTGTTGTCACTCGAGGCCGGCGCCGCCGTGCTCTACGACGAACCGCTGAAGCTAAATGCCCTCCGCGACGATCTGGTGTTCTACCCGGTTCCCTTCGACAAGATCGTGGCGGAGGTCTGCAAGGACGCAAAGCTGCGCCGCCTCGTGAAGAACATGATTTACGACGGCGTCCTGTCGAAGATCCTCAACATTGAGCTCGTGCAGATGGAACACGCGCTCAAGCGTCAGTTGGGGAAGAAGCCCAAAGCCGTCGAGCTGAACATGGCGGCGCTCGAAGCCGGGTCCGCGTATGCCCGCGAGCACCTGGTCAAGAAGGATCCGTATTGGGTCGAGCCGCTGAACAAAACAGCAGACATGATCCTGATCGAGGGGAACGCCGCTGCCGCCCTCGGTTGCCTGATGGCGGGCGTCACGGTCGTTGCCTGGTATCCGATTACGCCGTCTTCGTCGCTGCCGGAAACGCTGATCAAGTACTTGACGAAGTATCGACACGATCCCGTCTCCGGCAAGGCGACCTATGCCATCGTCCAGGCCGAGGACGAGATAGCCGCGCTCGGCATGGTCATCGGCGCCGGGTGGGCCGGTGCACGCGCGATGACGTCGACTTCCGGTCCCGGCATCTCGCTGATGGGGGAATTTGCCGGCCTCGCCTACTACGCGGAGCTGCCGGGGGTGGTGTTCGACATCCAGCGCGTCGGGCCCTCGACGGGGCTGCCGACCCGGACGGCACAGGGGGACATTCTATCGACCGCCCTGCTGTCACACGGCGACACGCGGCATATCCTGCTGATCCCGGCATCCGTCGACGAGTGCTACACGATGTCGATGGAGGCGTTCGATCTTGCGGAACGCTTGCAGACGCTCGTCTTCGTCATGAGCGATCTGGATCTTGGGATGAACAACTGGATGTCACAGCCGTTCGTCTACCCGGACCCGAAGGTGGACCGCGGCAAGGTATTAGACGAGGCGTCGCTCGAACGCGTCGGCGAATGGGGACGATACAAGGACGTCGATGGGGACGGGATCCCGTACCGCACGATTCCCGGGACCGGCATGCCGGCGTACTTCACGCGCGGTTCCGGCCACAACGAGAAGGGGCAGTACAGCGAGCGTCCCGATGATTACGTCAACAACCTCTCCAGGCTCGCGCGGAAATTCGAAACGGCCCGTAATCAGGTGCCCAAACCGGTCGTCGAGGACGTCCCCGGCGCGGACGTGGCGATTGTCGGGTACGGGACCAGCCACTGGGCGATCGGCGAGAGCCGCGATCAGCTCGAGCGTGAGAGTGGTTTGAAGACCGCCTACCTCCGGCTGCGCGCATATCCGTTCAGCGACGAGGTCGTGGAATTTCTCAGGCGGTATCAGCGGGTGTACGTGGTGGAGCAGAACCGGGACGCGCAGATGCGCGCGCTGATGCGCCTGGATCTGGCGCCGGAACACCTGGGAAAGCTACGAAGCGTGCTGCACTTCAACGGCCTGCCGATCGACGCGCGATCGATCACGGACGAAATCCTGATCCAGGAAGGGCACAAAGCGCGGGAGTCGGTGGGGACGTCCGCGGCGGTCGCGTCGGCGACCGGCGGAGAGTAGCGCCTGCGGCCCGAGCGAGGCGCGGAGCCGCCGAGCGAGCGCGAGCGGGGGTGGGGCCCCGCGAGCATTGATTGAAGATTAAAAGGACACTGAATGACCGTCACAGCCCCGGAACCCGCAAAGAAAACGAACCGCATCGGCCTCGAGATGCAGCCGTACCGCGGCGGCAAGACGACCCTGTGTGCGGGATGTGGGCACAACGCGATCTCGGAGCGGATCATCGACGCGTTCTTCGAGATGGGGGTCGATCCGCGACAGGTCATCAAGCTGTCGGGCATCGGCTGCTCGAGCAAGAGCCCGGCCTATTTCCTCGGCGGGGCGCACGGGTTCCATGCCGTGCACGGGCGGATGCCGTCGGTCGGCACCGGAGCCC
>JAIVJE010000410.1 GCA_020200195.1 Acidobacteriota bacterium
ACCCACCCGTATCGCCGGCAAATCGGCCTGCGTGCGGCGGGCCCAATCCTCGTCCGGTACGTCCTCTAGCTCCAGACGAGTGCCCCGCAGATCGCTGTCGCCGCGGACGGCGGCCTCCGCGTCCGCGCGAGCTGCGGTATCGGGGAAATGGGCGCGCCACGTCCGGGGAGCGCTGACGTCGTCCTCCTCGATGGCGAGCAGACCATGGTCGGCAAGAAGCGCGACCAGCCGGTCGCGGACGGCGGGCGTTGTGTCGAGGGGGAAATGCAGGACCAGGGCGGGAGAGCTGATTCGGGACACTAACCGAAAATGTCTTTGACGCGCTCGAAGAAGGGTTTCTCGCCCTCGGTGGCGTCCTCACCGTCAAGCTTCTCCTGTGGCAGCGTCTTCGCCAGTTCCTCGAGCAGGTGCTTCTGCTCCCTTGTGAGCTTCTTCGGCACCGCCACACGCGCGATGACGTGCAGGTCGCCGCGGCCACGTCCCGACACGTTCGGCATACCCTTGCCGCGCACTTTGAAGCGCGTCCCCGCCGGCGTTCCGGCCGGGATGTGCACGTCTTCGCGGCCGTCGAGCGTCGGCACTTTCACGCGACCGCCGAGCGCGAGCGTTGGAAAGCTGATCGGCATCTCGCAATAGAGGTCGTCTTCTTCCCGATGGAAGAACGAGTGCTCCTGTACGTGCACGACGACGTACAGATCGCCGGAGGGTCCGCCGGCCGACCCGTGCTCTCCTTCGCCGTAGAGCCGGAGCCGCTGGCCAGTCGCGATGCCAGCCGGAATCTTGACCGTGATCTTGCGTTCGCGGGCGATGCGTCCGGCGCCGCGGCACGTCAGGCAGGGCTTTGCGATCGTCTTGCCCGTTCCGCGGCAGTTGCTGCAGGGGCGCGCCACAGTGAGGAAGCCTTGTTGATATCGCAGCTGACCCGAACCCTTGCACTGGCTGCACGTCTCGGCGGACGTGCCCGCGGCTGCGCCGGATCCCGCACACGTCTCGCAGGTCTCCTCGCGCGGGATCTGGATGGTCGTGTCTGTGCCGGCGGCGGATTCTTCGAAAGAGATTTCGAGGTCGTACCGCAGATCGGCACCGCGCTGAGGTCCACCGCGCCGGCGCCGGGCGCCAAAAATGTCACCGAACCCGAAGACATCGCCCAATCCCGCGAAAATATCGGAGAAATCCGCGAAGATTGTCGGGTCGAAGCCGCCCGCGCCAGGGCCGCTGCCGGTGACGCCGGCGTGGCCGAAGCGGTCGTACAAGCCGCGTTTCTCGCGATCCGCGAGCACCGCGTACGCTTCCGCCGCTTCCTTGAAGCGCTCTTCCGCCACGACGTCGCCGGGATTGCGGTCGGGATGGAACTGCAGCGCGAGCTTGCGATACGCGCTCTTTACCTGCTGATCGGAGACCTTGCGGTCGATGCCGAGGATTTCGTAGTAGTCACGCTTGCTCACGCCTGCTCTCACGCACTCACCCTTTCGCCACTTTGACCATTGACGGGCGCAGGAGCCTGTCGCCGATCATGTACCCGCGGCGGAACTCTTCGACGACTTCGCCATCGCGATGGCCTTCGGCCGGCTCGTGGGAAACCGCCTGATGAAAATGCGGATCGAAGTCAGTCCCAACCGCTTCGATCGGGCGCACTCCGCGCTTCCGCAGGACCTCGCTCAACTGCTTGTGAATCAGCTCCACGCCGCGGCGATACGCTTCCGCGCCTTCCGCGCCCGCATCCGCCTTCAGTGCGCGTTCCATGTCGTCGAGGAGCGGCAGGAGCTCGGACATCACATCGGCTGCCGTCGCCTCCGCGAGCGTCTGACGTTCACGCTCTGTGCGCTTCCGGAAGTTGTCGAAGTCCGCCGTCTTGCGCAGCAGGAGATCGTAGAAGTGATCGCGCTGTCGTTGAAGCTCTTCGGTCCCGGTCGCCGATTCCGTTCCGGCCTCGGCCGCCGTCTCCGGCTGCACCTGGACCTCATCATCGAGTTCGTGTTGTTGTTCGCTCATCATTATTTCATTGTTTCGCGGCAGCCATCCGGCTGATGGCTTTCGAAAGAGTCTCAACGGCATTGATCGCACGCGAGTACCGCATCCGCGTCAGCCCGATGACGCCCACCGCGCCAGTCCCGCGGCCGTCCGAATAGGTGGCGGCGACAAGGCTGAAGCGCTGCAGGTCGGCCATGTGATGTTCCGTGCCGATGACGACGGTCAGCGCATCGCTGTTCATGTACTCATCGAGGAGCCGCACCAGCCGTGCTTTCTCTTCGATCATTCCGAGCAGCGTGCGCAAGGTTTCCAGCGCCTCCTCAGCGTCCTCGCCCCCCACGTCGTCGAGCAGCAGAGAGGTGCCCTGGATGAAGACAGTCGGCGCCGAATCGATATCGGTGAACGTGGTGCTTGCGAGCCGCAGCGCGCGCTCCATCAGTTCTGTATACAGCGTCCGTTCCTCGCGGAGCCGTTCGATCACCGCATCCCTGACATCCTGAAGCGACTTGCCTCTGAACTCGCTGTTCAGATAATTGGCCGCCTGCTGCAGTTCGACGTACGTGTACTGCTCCGGCGGTTCGATCACTTTGTGCGAGATATGACCACCCGTGGCGACGACCACGACCAGAATCTTCCCGGCGTCCAGCGGGACGAAATCGAGGTGCTCGAGGGTCGTCGTCGCAACGCCAGGTGCGATCGCAAACGGCTCGCCCTGATCGATGTACGCCTGGACGAGGACGCCCAGGATCCGTCGATCACGGTCCGGAAGATCGGGAAGTCGTCCCATACATGTTTAGCACTCGAAGAGGCAGAGTGCTAAGACGATTATACATGGAATCAATCAGATACCGGCACCGGCAACCAGCTCTGCCGTGGCCGCGCGTGCATCGTCCGAGACCTCGGCCGCGTCGACCCTCGCGAGCGTGAAATCCTTCACCAGCATCTCACCATCGACCATGGTCAGCCGGACGTCCGGACCCCGGGCCGCGTACGCCAGCGTCGACCACGGATCGGCATCGGGAGCCAGGTGAGGTCGATCCCGCTCCACCAGGATCAGGTCGGCGCGCTTGCCGACCTCGATCGAACCAATCTCGGCCTCCAGACCCAGCGCCCGGGCGCCTTCCCGCGTCGCCATCCACAGCACGTCGCGAGCGGTCAGCGCGCCGGGGCTCCGCCGCATGGCTTGCAACGTGGCGGCCAAGCGCATTTCCTCGAACATGTCGAGGCGGTTGTTGCAGGCCGCTCCGTCGGCGCCGAGCGACACCGAGATCCCGCGGGCGCGCATCTCGGGAACCGGTGCAATCCCCGAACCCAGTTTCAGGTTGGATCCCGGGCAATGCATAACTTTGACGTTGCGTTCGGCCAGCAGCTCCTGCTCCCGCTCTGTCACCCAGACACAATGGGCGACGCAGAGATGGCGCGTGGCGAGACCGGTAGCCGCGAGATACTCCAGGTTTGAAGAGCCGCCTGAGATCCGCCGCACGATGTCCACCTCGTCCCGCGACTCCGAGGCGTGCGTATGAATCAGCGCCCCGTCCCGGGCGGAAAGCGCAGCGACCGCCTCGAGCAGCTCGCGAGAACAGGACACCGCGAACCGCGGCGCGAACGCAGCATGAAGCCGGCCGTTGGCCGCCCCGTCCCACTGGCGTTTCAGCGCCAGGCTCTCATCAACCGATTGGCGCGTCTTCTCGCGCAAGCCGGGGGGCACACCCTCGTCGGCGTCCATCATGCACTTTCCAACAACCGCACGCAGACCGATCTCCGCCAGCGCTTCGAAGACGACATCCGTATGGTGCACCGTTTCCATCGACAGCACCGTCGTCGTGCCCGAGAGAAGGAGCTCGGATGCCGCCAGCCGCGTCGACGCCCGCAAGGTACGCGGAGAGTGCGCGGCTTCCATCGGCCATACGCGCCGACGCAGCCATTCGAGGAGTGGCATGTCGTCCGCCCATCCGCGGAACAGCGTCTGACACAGATGGACGTGCGTCTGGATGAAACCAGGGAGCAGGTAGTTGCCGCCCGCGTCGACCACCGAGTCGTGCTGACCATCGAGCGCAGTTCCCACGGCCGTGATGCGGCCGTCGCGCACGACCACGGACCCTTCGACGATGTCGAGGGAATCGTTCATGGTCAGAATCGTGGCGTTTCGGATGAGCGTCGACGTGGCGGACATCGGACGCTAGGAAGGGGTGACGCTCTTCATCGCGAGCGCGGCGGTGTCGACGCCGCGCCGGACGGCGATCAGCTGGGCGAGGATGCTGATGGCGATTTCAGCAGGTGTGACGGCGCCGATATCCAGGCCAATCGGGGCGTGGACGCGCTTCAGACGTTCCGGTGGCATCCCGTCGGCGCCGAGCGCGGCGAAAATGCGTGTCACCTTCGCGCGGCTGCCGATCAACCCCACATAGCGCAGGTCACGGGCGGCGAGGGCACGCAGTGCGTCCAGGTCGTGCTGGTGGCCGCGCGTGACGATCACGACGAACGCGGTGGAGGGCACGTCCGCGGTGTTCAGCCAGTGAGGAATGGGTTCGGCGATGACTTCGTCGGCATCGGGGAACCGATCCCGGTTTGCATACTTCTCGCGGTCGTCGATGACGTGCAGCCGGAAGCCGGCGTCACCCGCGGCGCGGGCGAGGTGCCAGCCGACGTGCCCGGCCCCGATCACATAGAGATGCGGCGCGGGGGAGAGCGGATCGATGTGGACATCCATCTGGCCGCCGCACACCAATCCATTCTCCTGCGCGAAGTCATCGTTCAAATCGTAGTGGAGGAGGGCCGGCCGCCCCGAGGCTATAGCCGCGCGGGCCTTGCCTAACGCGTCGTTTTCGTAGCACCCTCCCCCGATCGTGCCAACGGTCCGGCCATCCTGGTAGACCAGCATTTTCGCGCCGGCGCGCTGAGGGGTGGAACCGTTGGCGCGGACGATCGTGACGAGCGCGACCGCGTCGCCACGCCGGAGCGCGTCGGCTGCGGCGGAGAGCACTTCCTCGTTCAGACCAGGACCTCGATCTTCGCGCGCTTTTTCGCGTCCGCGATGAACGCACTGGCGCGCTGCTGCTTCTTCTGTTCGGTCAGGAACTGCTTGATCTTCGCGCTGGCCTCCTCGAAAGGGACGGTCGATGCTGGCCGCTGCTCGGCCATCTTGATGACGTGGTGCCCGAACTGCGTCGTCACGACGTCACTGATCTCGCCCGGCTTGAGCGCAAAGGCCGCCTTGTCGAAGGCGGGTACCATCTGCCCGCGCGTGAAGAACCCGAGGTCGCCGCCCTGTGCGGCGCTGCCATCCTGCGAGTATTGGCGCGCCAGCGTCGCGAAGTCCTCCCCGGCTCGCGCACGCTTCAGCACGTCGTCGATCGTTGCGCGGGCTTTCTCGTTGGTTGCCGGATCGGCCTTTTCGTCGACCATGATCAGAATGTGGCTGGCGCGGGCGGCCTCGTTCTGCTTGAAGTTGTTCGGGTTCTTGTCATAGAACTCGCGGAGCTCGGCATCGGTCGGCGGGGGTCCCGCCGACACTTCGGCCTCCATCATCTTTCCGATGACCATGTCGATACGTGCGTCGGCGCGGAAGCGTTCGAGCGTCGTGTTGCGCGCCTCGAGCGCCTTGATGAATTCCGGCTCGGTCGGAAACCGCGACCGCATCTGCGTGACGCGTGCCTCCAGCTCCGCATCGGTGACCGTGATGTTGCGGGCCTTGGCCTCCTGCGTGAGCACCGTGTAGGTTACCAGCTGATCGAGGGCGCGCCGCATGATTTCGTCCCGGCGTTCGGCGGGAATGGGCCCGTTGCCAAGCTCGATATTCCGGATCAGGCGGTCGAAATCGATCTTCGTGACCGCCTCGCCGTTGACCCGGGCGACGACGTCCGGCATGGTCGCCGGCATCGGCTTGGGCGGCACCGGCGGTGCGGGTTGCGCGGGCGGCGTGCTGGCCCGTCCAGATCGGGAGCGCTGCCTGGGTGCCGCTCAAGCCCAGCGGCTGATTGTCGTCGAGGCCGACCCAGACCACCGTCAACAGCTCCGGCGTGAATCCGACGAACCAGGCGTCCCGCAGATCGTTGGTCGTGCCGGACTTGCCGGCGGCGTCGAGGGCGAAGCCGGCGGCCCGGGCGCCGGCGCCGGTGCCCTCGTTGAGGACGCTGCGCATCATGTTGGTGACGAGAAACGTGGTATCGGATCGCGCGATGGTCTTCGGCGCGGGCGTCTGAATCGGCAAGTCGCGGCCGCCCCCCGTCAGCCGGGCGATCGCCCGCAACGATTTGATCGTGCCGCCGTTGGCGAAGAGCGTGTACGCCGAGGCAATCTCGACGGGCGTCGCCTCGAACACCCCGAGCGCGATCGACGGGTAAGGCCTTGGAGGCGTCCCGGCGCCGACCCGTTTCCACAGTGACGCGACGTGATCGTAGCCGGCGGCCTCCGCCACCTTGATGGTAGCGACGTTGCGTGAGAGGGCGAGCGCGCGGCGGAGCGTGATCGGACCGTCGTACTCCCCCTCGTAATTGGTCGGGTTCCAGGTCTGCTGGTTGAAGGCAAAGGCCGTCGGCTCGTCCCACACCACCGTCGCCGGCGTCACATCGGTGCGGCCGTCAGCTGCGGCCTGCTCGAATGCCGCGAGGTAGACGAACGGCTTGAACACCGAGCCCGGCTGCCGCCTCGCGCTGGCCGCGCGGTTGTATTGCGACTGGTTGTACGAGCGCCCGCCAACCATCGCCAGCACCTCGCCAGTGCGCGGGTCGATCGCGACGAGCGCCGCCTGAGCGTGCCGCCGCCGTCGTCGCGCCAGCAGCTCGTCCACACGCGTCAACCCCTCGCGCATCGCGTCCTGCGCGATCCGCTGGAGGTGCAGATCCAGCGTCGTGTACACGTCGACCGATCCGGCCGATCGGTAACGCTCCTGCAACTCCTGGCTGATGTAATCGACGAAGTACGGGGCCTCCGCTTCGAGCGCGCGCGCGACGATCTGCAGCGGCTCGCGCGACGCCCGCTCGGCGGCATCCGCGCTGATGCGGCCTTCGTCCACCATCGCGCGAAGCACGACGTTGCGCCGCTCCTTCGCACGCTCCGGGTTATTAAACGGCGAGAGCCGCGACGGGGACTGGATGACGCCGGCAATCGTGGCGGCTTCGCTCAGTGACACGTTCGTGATGTCTTTTGCAAAGAACAGCCGCGCCGCTTCGGCGACGCCGTGTATCGCAAACGACCCGCGCTGGCCGAGTGCCACGTCGTTCAGATACAGCTCGAGGATCTGATCCTTGTTCAGGCGCCGCTCGAGGATGACGGCCATGAACTGCTCGAGCAGCTTTCGCCGAATGGTTTTCTCCGGCGTGAGGAAGGTGTTCTTGACGATCTGCTGCGTCAGCGTACTGCCGCCGACCAGGTAAGGCTTGTTGCCGCGAATGTTCGTCAGGAGGGCCCCAATCGTGCCGATCGGGTCGACACCGGCATGGTCGTAGAACCGGCGATCCTCGATCGCGAGTACCGCCTGGATCATGCGCGCAGGGATGAGTTGGAGCGGCACATCGCGGCGCTTCTCCCGGCCCGACGTGATGAGCGCTGTGATGAGCGGAGCATCGAGCACGACCCGCTGCACGGTTTCTTTCGATGGTGGCAGCTCGATCCGCTCGATGATGCCCGGCTCGGAACCCTTGGCTCGCCGGTTCACGAACACAACCCGGACGACCCGGCCTTTCCGATCCCCATCTCTGGGGATGAGCACCAGGGTATCGCGGCCGATGGTGAACTCACCGGGACTCTCGGCGCGCGCCCGGTGCGCATAACCGAGGTCGTTCAGCCTCGCGTCGAGCTGGCGCGGCGTGACGGCCTGCCCCCGGCGGAGCTCGAACGGGCGCGCGAACACGCGCGGATCCGTGCGCTGCATGTCGCCATGGATCCGCGCATCGATCATGCGTGAGAAGACGACGTAGTAGTAGCCCAGGAAGATGGCGAGGACGATGAGCGGAATGCCGAGACCCAGGAGCGCGTACCGCCGCCAGCGGACCGGGAGCCAGCCACTGACGCGGCCGCGAGGTGGATGCGGGCCGGCCTGTGGCTTCGACGTTCTGATCCGCATGCGCATGGGTTCCCCTACCGGATGTTATCGGTCGATCGCAGGGACGCGCTGCAGGGGGGCGTACAGCCTCATTGTATACTGCGGGATACGGACTTTTCACGTTAAAGACACAGGTCAAGCCAGGACGTCGGATCGGACCGGAGGATTCACCAATGTTTCGTGCAGTGTGCGTCGGAGTGTTCTCGGCGCTGTTGCTCATAACGGCGGGGCGGCCGGTGCTCGCCCAGTCGCAAGCGGCAAACGGCAACATCGAAGGAACGGCCCGCGATTCCAGCGGCGCCGTGCTGCCTGGAGTGACGGTCACCATCTCCAACACAGATACCGGGGCGCAGCGCGTCGCGGTAACGAACGAACAGGGCATCTATCGCGCCCTCCTGCTGCCGCTCGGCGCGTACACCGTGTCAGCCGAGCTCGGCGGCTTCAAGAAGTTTGAGCAGACCGGCCTGACGCTCTCGGCGGGACAGACCGTGGTGGTCGACGTCGTCCTGTCGGTCGGCGGCGTGACCGAGGTCGTGTCCGTGTCCGGTGAAAGTCCCGTCGTCGATACCGCCAAGATCGACTCGGGAAGGAATCTGAACGAGCGGGAAGTGAAAAACCTGCCGCTCGTGTCGCGCAACCCGTACAACTTCGCGCTGGTGCAGCCGGGGGTCAGCGGCTTCGAGAACCCCGAGTTCGGCGTCCCGCGCTTTGCCGCCAACGGTACGTTGGTGCGCGTGAACTATCAAATCGACGGCAACACGAACACGCAGAAGGATCGCGCCGGCCTCCGACTACTTCCCGTCTCGGAAGTGATGGTGCAGGAAGTGAAGGTCGTCACGAGCGGATACGCGCCGGAATTCGGGCAGACCATGGGGCTCGTCTACAACGCGATCACGCCGTCGGGCACGAACGTATTCAAGGGATCGGGCAGCTACCGGTTCCGCAACAAGAACTTCAGCGCCTTCCCGTATCCCTTCACCCGGCCGCGGACCGAAGAGAACAAGCCGGACACGAAGATCCGGACGTACACCGCGGAGATCGGCGGACCGATCGTCAAGGACAGGATGCACTTCTTCGGGGGGTTCGAGAGCACGTATCGTGATCTATCCGGTCAGAGCGTCATCACGATCACGCCCGAGAACGCCGCCCGCATCGGTCTGGTCGCGCAGCCTTCCGCGATCCCGCGAGAGCAGACGGCGCGCTTCTACATCGGGAAGGCTGATTATCAACTGGGCCAGGGACACCGACTGACCGGGCGCTACATTCACTTCGAGAACGACTCGCCGAATAACATCGGCGGCGCATTAAACTCCACGGAAGTGTCGACCGACTTCATCGACTCCATGAATTCGTCGGCGGCGCAGGTGGTCTCGACGTTCGGCGCGAGCCGGCTGAACGAATTCCGCGTGCAGTTCGCGAACCGGCACCAGGCCCGGAGTGAGAGCGCTCTGTCCGGCACCGGACCACAAATCCGCATCGCCGGAGTGGCGAACTTCGGCGGACCCAACATGTCCACGACGGACGCCGGCTTCGATTTCAAGCAGGAGATCTGGCAGATCGTCGACAACTTCACCTGGCTGCGCGGCAATCACAGCGTCAAGACCGGGTTCGACGCGCAGTTCATTCATGACTCCCGGACGGCCTCGCTGTTCACGGTGTACAACTTCGCCAGCGTGGATGCGTATCTGGCGGCGAAGAGTGGCTCGAACCCGCGCAGTTACACGAACTTCCTGCAGCTGCTCGGGAATCCGGACTTCACGATGGACACCAAGATGTACAGCGCCTTCGTGCAGGACGATTGGCGGGTCACACCGAACGTCAAGATGGTCTTCGGCGTTCGCTACGACCTGTACGACTATCCCGCGGCCGACGCGAACTCCCCGTTCGAGTACAACCGGGATTTCGCGACCGACACGAACAACTGGGGGCCTCGAGTCGGCGTCGCCTGGACGCCCTTCAGTGATGTCAGGACGGTGGTCCGCGCGAGCACGGGGATCATGTACGACCAGCCGCTGCTGGCGGCTTATGAATTGGCTTTTCAGAACAGCGGAGCACCGTCCCGGTTCCAGGTCACACTGAACCCCACAAGCGCGGGTGCGCCTGCGTTCCCGGGAACGCTGAACAATCCGCCACCGGGGTTTACGCTACCCACGCAGTCGATCTCGACCGTCGATCCGGCGTTCCAGGTTGCCCGCACGTTTCAGAACAACGTGCAGATCGAGCGCGGCCTGGGCCGCGACTTTTCGACCTCGATCGGCTTCGTCTATGTGAAGGGCTACAACCTGCCGGTGATCACCGACATCAATCTCATCAATCCGGTCGGCACGCTCGGTGATGGCAGGCCGATTTTCGCCACCGCGGTGAACGCGGGCACCCGGCGGTTTCCGCAGTTCAACCACATCAACAGCGTGGAATCGGTGGCCGAATCTCCTCGACATGCGCCACATTTTCGCCGGCACCGTCGTGGCGCGCTCATCCTTTACCGGTGGCGGCCCCGTGCTGAACGCCCTCCTGAGCGACAACCAGGTCGGGATCCTGATGCAGTTCAACAGCGGACTGCCGTTCACCGTCCGGTCGGGCAGCGATCTGAATCAGGACGGCATGAACAACGATCGCCTCCTGAACGTCGGCCGCAACTCGGTGTACCTCCCGGCGCGCTACAACACGGACCTGCGATTCTCCCGATTCATCCCGATCTCCGGCCGGCGGCGCGCGGAGATCATCGGAGAATGGAAGAACATCTTCAATACCAAGCAGGTCTCGGAGGTGAATCGCACGTTCGCCGCGAACGCCGCCGGGATTCCGACGGTGTCGGTGCCGACCGACGGCAGCGGGTTCCGCGACGCGAACCTCGTCACCACCGGCTACGAGCAGCGAGCGTTCCAGCTCGGGTTCAAGCTGTACTTCTGAGGAGCTGGGAGCTGGGAGCCAGGATTCTGACGGGAAAAAAAGGCGAGGGCGGGACACCGCCCTCGCCAACTAGCTCCTAGCTCCCAACTCCTAGCTCCTCTTCACGTAACCTCACTCATTCACATGCTCGGACGACACTGTGTCATCGCCGCCGCGGTTCTCGCGGTGTTCGCATTGGCGGCCATCGAGCGGCCGCTCGGTGCCCAGTTGAGGCCGCAGCCTGTCGGGGAGCTCCCGAGCGACGTGGCGCTGCGGTTGACGTTGCGCAAGCTGGGTTCGATCGGCACGTTCATGCAGACGACCGCGCATCCGGATGATGAAGACAATGCATTACTGGCGATGTTGAGTCACGGCGAGGGTATGCGTACCGTCCTCGTCACTGCCACCCGTGGTGACGGCGGTCAGAACGAGATCGGGCCGGAGTTGTTTCAGTCGCTGGGGGTCCTCCGCACCGAGGAACTCCAGGCGGCGCATCGCTTCGACGGGACGGAGCAGTACTTCACACGGGCGATCGATTTCGGCTACTCGTTCAGCGTCGAGGAGTCGCTGCAGAAGTGGGGGCATGACGAGATCCTGGGCGACTTCGTCCGGCACATCCGCACCATCCGTCCCGACGTGATCGCCGGCTTTCTGTGCGGTGGCGAAGGCGGCGGCCAGCACCATCAGGCCTCAGCCCTGCTGACGGTCGAAGCCTTCAGGGCCGCTGCCGATCCGGCCAGATACCCCGAACAGATCCGGGATGGCTTGCGGCCCTGGCAGGCGGGCCGTGTGTTTTGCACCGACCTGTCCACGTTTGGCGCCCGAGCGCGGCAGACCGCGCCTACGCCGGATCTGTTGACCGTCCACCCTGCGGCCTTCGACCCGCTGCTTGGGCGGACGTTCACCGAACTGGGCATAGAAGCTCGCAGCATGCACAAGTGCCAGGGCACGTCGCAGCTCCTGCCGCTGCCCGGCGCCGCGTTCGCGCGGACCTACCGGCTGCGCGACAGCGTCATCGGTGAGCCGGGAATCGCTCCGAAGACGCTGTACGACGGAATTGACACCACGCTGGCGGGTCTCGCCAGATTCACGTCGTCACCCCCACGGCCTCTCACAGAGGCGCTGCATAAGCTCGGCGCGCATGTGACGGCCGCGCAGACGGCCGCGGCCGGAGGGTCGCCAGACACGTCGATCGCGCCGCTTGCGACAGGACTGATGGCGCTGCGAACCCTCCGCGCAACCTTGGGCTCGCTCGCCCTCGCGGAGATCTCGCGCTACGAGATCGATCTTCGCCTCGCCCGGAAGGAATCCCAGTTCGAACAGGCCCTCGCGATCGCGCAGGGGCTGCGGCTCGAAGTCCTGGCGGATGACGGGCGCGTCGCATCCGGCCAGCCAGTAAAGCTGACGGTGATTGCCGGGAACAACGGTCGTGCCGACGTGCGCGTCAAGAGCGTGGCCATCAAAGGCTTCTTGACCGACGAGGCCTCGGGGCAACCGGCCACCTGTGCCGGGCTTGTGAAGGCCGGCGCGGCGCTGAGTTGCGCCGTCGAGACGCGCGTCGGCGCCGTCCCGTTGTCCACGCCGTACTGGACCCCGCGGAAAGACGCCGCCCGTTACGACTTCGACCCGGCCGCCCCGTTCGGTGCGCCGTTCCGGCCGTCACCATTCACGGCAACGTTTCAGTTCTCCATTGGCGGTGCCGACGTCTCAATCGGGAAGACCGTCGAGTTCCGGTACGATGACATCATTGCCGGCGAGAAGCGGATGGAGCTGCAGGTCGTACCGCCGTACGCCGTCGCGGTATCGCCCGAGATCGCGGTGATTCCCCTGCACGCGGCCGCGAGGGGGGGATTCCGGTGCCGTGTCGGATACCGGATACGAAGTAGTCGAATACCCGCACATCCACCGCCGTCACGTCGTCCAGCCCGCATCGACGCGGCTGAAGGTGATCGACGTTCGGACGACGCCGGGGATTCGAGTGGGGTACGTGATGGGCGTTGGCGATCAGGTGCCGCAGGCGATCGAGCAGCTTGGCGCGACGGTCTCGCTCATCTCCGCTGACGAGCTTGCGTGGGGCGATCTGGCGAGGTACGACCTGGTCATGACCGGCGTGCGTGCCTACGAGCGTCGGCCGGATCTCCGTGCCAACAACCACCGCCTGCTCGCCTACGCCGAAAACGGCGGGACGGTCGTGGTCCAGTACAACAAGTTTGAATTCAACGAAGCCCAGTACGGCCCGTTCCCGGCGAAAGTCGGATCGGGCCGCGTGACTGACGAGAACGCCGCCGTCGAAATCCTCGTCCCGGATCATCCCGTGTTCTCCGTTCCGAACAAGATTGGACCCGAGACGTGGGCTGGGTGGGTTCAAGAGCGCGGCCTGTATTTCCTCGGCGACCACGATCCCAGGTACGTCGACCTGGTGCGGTCCACCGATCCGTTCGAGTACAACGCCGGCGCAAAGACCGGCGCGCTCGTGGACGTGCGGTTCGGCAAAGGGCGGTGGCTCTATCTCGGGCTCGGCCTCTGGCGCCAGCTGCCGGCGGGCACCGACGGCGCCTATCGCCTCATGGCGAACATCCTCAATCTCGGTCGGAGATGAAGTTCTCTCCCGACTACGTCGCCTGCGTTCTCAACGAGAACTTCGAAGACGCCAAGGCTCAGTTCCTGGCGCCTCTGATGGCGATCCACTTTGCACATCTCGTCATGCTCGCCGACCAGCGGATTGTCTCGGCGGCGGACGCGGCCACCGTCCGCGCCGCGCTCGAGTCGATTTCGATCGACGAGGTGCGCCGGGTCACGTATGACGGCACGTGCGAAGACCTGTTCTTCTATGTCGAGCGGCTGATCGTCGCCGCGGGTGGGGAAGAAGCGGCCGGCCGGCTGCACACCGCGCGTTCGCGCAACGACATCGACATGACAATGTACCGGATGCAGCAGCGGGAGTTGATTCTCACCGTGTTGGCCGGCGTCGTGCGTCTGCGAGCGGTACTGATCGATCTGGCCGACCGTCACCGGGAGGACGTGTTCGCCGCCCACACCCACACCCAGCCCGCGCAGCCATCGACTATCGCCCATTACCTCCTGGCTGTGATCGAGCAGTTGGAGCGCGACGCCGTCAGGCTGCGTGCGGCGTACGCGAGCACCAATCAGAATCCGCTTGGCGCCTGCGCGATTACGGGCACGGGCTTTCCGATCGATCGACAGCGGACGACCGCGCTCCTTGGCTTCGATGCGGCCACCGGCAACACGTACGGCAGCATCGCGACGGTCGACTACCTGCTCGAGAGCGTGTCGGCGACCGCCGTGCTCCTCGCCGGCCTGGGACGCGTCGTGCAGGATCTGCTGCTCTGGTGCACCAGAGAGTTCGGATACCTGCGGCTGTCGGATGGCTTCGTGCAGCGCAGCAGCATCATGCCGCAGAAGCGCAACCCGGTGGCGCTCGAGCACGCGCGCGCCATCGCGAGCAAGGCGCTCGGTCAGACCACCGCCATCATCCTGTCCGTCCACAACACGCCCTTTGGCGACATCGTCGACACCGAGGATGATCTGCAGCCCCTGGTGTTGTCGATGTTCAAAGACGCCGCGAGGGCGGTAACGCTCGTCGCCGCGGCGATGGGCGGAGCCGAGTTCAATCGTGACCGGCTCGCAGAACGCGCAGGGCTGGGATGGATCACCGTAACCGAACTTGCGGACACTCTCACGCGCGATCATGGCGTGACGTTCAGGAAAGGACACGAGATCGCGTCGCGGCTCGTGGCCGCGGCCGCGCGCGAGCCGGCCGCTCCAATCGCGGCGCTTCTGCACAGCGTCTCAACCGAGGTCCTCGGCCGCGCGGTCGAGTACGACGACGCAGCGCTTGCCGAGCTGCTCAGTCCGCAGCACTTCGTGCGCGTGCGCACGACACCGGGAGGACCCGCGCCGTCGGAAACCGCGCGCGCGATCGCCGTATCCCGGAAAGTACTGATGTCTGACGAACAGTGGATCGAGACGTCGGTGGGGAAACTGCGTGCGGCCGAAGCGTCGCTGTTGAAGGCAGTCGCGGAGCTCAGATCGTAAGGAGCCAGTGCTGCCCCATTTCAAGGGGCAGCTCCTCCAACAGGCGCTCGATCAGCGCCGGTCCATAGCGATTCAGAAAGAACACGACCGCGAGCGTGCGCTCCTGCGGATGACCGAGCGGAAAGGCCTGCGCCTGTGCGCGCATGAACTGGCGGCGGAGCGTCTCGTCCCGACGTTTGGCTGCGTGAATCACCTTCGACTGCAGCGCGCGCAGGTCGTGCTCCATCCGGCCGAGTGTGGTCTTCGCCGCCCCAACCAGAGTCGGATCGAGCGCGGGCATCGCGTCGATCACGCCCTTCATGACCCGATGAACGCCCTCGTCGGCCTCCTTCAGCGCATGCTCGAGAGAGGCTGGAAGCTGCGTCTGCAGCAGGCGGTTCAGCGCGGACTCGTCCTGCGGCTGAAGCTCCTCGATTGCCAGGTTATAGCGGCTCAGGAACCGCGCCGCCGCGGAATCGAGAAGCGTTGCGCTCGCACGCGGATACATCAGCGGCATCGGCACGCCAAATTGCTTGTAAACACCGCCGAGCTGTCCCAGGTACGCCAGCTCGCTCGGCCCCGCGACGTAACAGATCGTCGGAAACATCGTGTCCTGGACGATGGGACGCAGCAGCACGTTCGGGCTGAACCGCGCGGGCGTCGTGGCGGCCTCTTCAGCCAGCGCCTGTGCCGTCCGGACATCGTCCCCGATCAGGAAGCGTTCACCCTGACGGCGAATCGGGCGCCGTGCACCGTCGAGATGGAAGAGCGAGACGCTGTCGGCCTGCGGCACCACCTGCGGCTGGTGTCCGCGCGACGCGAGAGTTTCACCGGCCGTGGTGGCGAGCGAGGCGGTGCGACCTGGAGCCTGGAGCTCCCGGGTGAAGACGTCCGCTACGAGAGGCTTGGCGGCCGGATCGGCGGACTCGAAGACGATCAGGCCGTAGGGACCCAGGAGCGCGTCGAGCCAGCGCGCGAACGCGTCAGCCATGCGTACACCTGGCCGCCACGCATGGCGCAGCGCGGCCATGGTCCACTCCGTGAAGTCTGTGTGCGCGAGTGCGTCAGCCAGCTCGTCGAGTGAGGCGTGGATGCGGTCGTCAAGTATCAGCGACGCGACCGGAAGCTCGCCGGCGCCGTCAGGCGGCGCCAGCGTGATGGTCCGCGGCTGAAAGGCGGCGTCGAGGACCGTGCAGCTCGCAACCTCCTCCCAGTCGTGATCCTCGGCGTCTACCCAGAACACCGCAACGGTGCGTGCGGCGTGTTCCCTAGCGGTACGGCGCGCGAGCTGAATGGCCGTCACTGCCTTGAGCAGTGTGAACAGCGGTCCGCCGAACGCGCCGGCCTGCTGCCCGGTGACGACGGCGACCGTTTGTGGATCGGCAAGCGTCGCGGCCGCTTCGCGCGCCTGGTGTGGCGCACCGCGCCGCGCCTGCTGCGCCGCCAGAACCGCGGCGATCGCCGCGCGGTCGCGCGGGTGCCGCTGAGCACGCACGATCGCCTGACGCCACGCATCGGGCGAGGCCGGATCACCGGCATAGAGCGAAGCCACGTTGGGGAAGTTGGAGGCGTAGTCGCTCGCGAGCGGCCGGATCCAACCGAATCGCCGAAGGTCCACGCC
>JAIVJE010000411.1 GCA_020200195.1 Acidobacteriota bacterium
GTCTGGTCGAGCACCCGCTTCAACCTTGCGCCGGGCGGGCAGACGGAGCTCATCGATGGCATGTGGGCGAGCGGAGGAATCTTCGACATCCTCGGCGTGCCGGCGATCCTGGCCGCACCTTCACCGAGGCTGACGACCGCCGCGGCGGCGGGCCCGATGGCCCGGTAGCTGTCATCAGCTATGGGTTCTGGCAGCGCCGTTTCGGAGGCGCAGCGGACGTGATCGGCCGCTCCCTCACGGTGGAGCGCGTGCCCTTCACCATCGTCGGCGTTACGCCTCCTGAGTTCTTTGGCGTCGATGTTGGCCGCACCTTCGACGTGGCGATTCCGCTCGGCACCGAGCCACTGATCCGAGGCAAGGAGAGCTCGCTCGATCGCCGATCGAACTGGTGGCTGAACGTGATGGTCCGTCTGAAGCAGGATCAGAGCCTCACGGCGGCCGAAACGACATTGCGCGGCGTACAACCGCAGATCCGCGAAGCGACCATCCCGCCTGATTACCGTCCGCAAGACAAGGAACAATACTTGAAGGAAGCGTTATCGCTGGTGCCGGCGGCGAACGGCGGATCGGGACTGCGTCAGCGCTACCGCATGCCGCTGACCACGATCATGGTTGTCGTGAGTCTCGTTCTGCTGATTGCGTGCGCCAACATCGCCAACCTGCTGCTTGCCAGGGCGACGGCGCGTCGTCATGAGCTGAGCGTCCGCGTGGCGCTCGGGGCCTCGCGCCTCCGGATTGCGCGGCAGTTGCTCGCTGAAAGCCTGCTTCTTGCGGGCGCCGGCGCCGCCGTGGGTCTCGTCTTTGCGCTCTGGGGCAGCCGGCTGCTCGTGCGGCAGTTGTCGACGACCACCAATAACGTGTTCCTGGACTTGTCGCTGGATTGGCGGGTGCTCGCCTTTACCGCGGCGGTTGCGATCACGACCGCGGTGTTGTTCGGCGTGGCACCGGCGCTTCGAGGCACGCGGGTCCAGCCCAATGACGCGCTGAAGGCGCAGGGCCGTGGGGTTGTCGGCGACGGCCGCCTCGGCCTGGGAAACATGCTGGTCGTCCTGCAGGTTGCGCTGTCCCTGATCCTCTTGGTCGCAGCCGGATTGTTCATGCGGACGTTCTCCTCACTCGCGAACCTCGACCTCGGCTTCGAAAGCCACCCGGTACTCGTCGCGAGCATCAACGCCCAGCGCGCCCAACTGGAGCCGGCACAGCGGCCAGAGCTGTTCCGCCGCGTGCTAGAAGCGGCATCGGCCGTCCGGGGCGTGTCGAGCGCGGCATTGTCTGCCGTCACGCCGGTGAGCGGCAGCACCTGGAACAATCGCATCGAGTTGCCGGACGGTCCGGAGTTACCCGAGCGCGAGCGGATCACGTTCATCAATCTCCTGAGCTCTCGTTGGTTCGCGACGTACGGCACTCCCCTGATCGCTGGCCGTGACTTCGCAGAAACCGACACGGCGGCTGCACCGCCGGTGGCGATCGTCAACGAGACGTTCGCGAAGAAATTCGCGAACGGGCGGAGCCCGCTCGGCATGCGCGTGCGCCAGCCGGGGTTCGGTCCCCGGCCCACGATCGATCGTCAGGTGGTCGGCTACGTGAAGGACGCGGTGTACCGCTCGCTCCGCGAGCCGGTACCGCCGACGATGTATCTTCCGTACGCCCAGCAGCCGGATCCGCCGTCGTTCATGTCGGTCAGTGTGCGGGCCGCCGGCGGTTCTCCCGCGCTCCTGACCAGGAGCCTCGCGTCCTCGATCTCCGGCGTCAACCGGGACATCGCGATCACCTTCAGGCCGCTGGCCGATCAGGTCGCCGCCTCGCTCACGCAGGAGCGGACCGTCGCGATCCTCTCGCTATTCTTCGGCGGACTGGCGCTGCTACTCGCGGCGCTCGGGCTTTACGGCGTGACCTCCTACGCGGTGAGCCGGCGCCGCACGGAGATCGGCATTCGCATGGCGCTGGGCGCCGCGCCGGCCGGCGTCATCCGCATGGTGCTGACACGAGTCGCCATCCTCGTGGGGATCGGCGTGATCATCGGGAGCGGGATAAGTCTGTGGGCGGCCCGTTTCGTCTCGACGCTGCTCTATGGCCTGGAGCCGAACGATCCGCTCACGATCGCCGCGGCGTCCGCCGTGCTCGGTACCATCGGAGCGCTTGCGGGCTGGCTGCCCGCACGCCGCGCGGCCCGGATCGACCCGGCCAGAGTGCTAAGGGAAGGATGAGGGGAATCAGGGGAAATCGGATGATCGGGCGATCGGGTGATTGGCGATCGAATCGGCGATCGCATGATCGGCGATCAATCGCGCGATCGCATGATCGCAGATCCGATCGCCGATCGCGAGATCGCGCGGCCGATTACCCGATGGAGAGGATCCTCTCCCCCAGCCGTTTCTCGTCCACATGAATACCCAGCCCTGGCGCTGACGGCACCGCCAGCCGTCCATGTGTACGCTTCGGCGCGTCGTCGGCGAGCGAGGTATCGACGTAGCTGTTGAAATCGGTCGACGTGAAGAGGAACTCCGGACGCGTGCTGGCCGCCAGGTGCGCGATGGCGGCGGTGGTAACGTCACCGCCCCACGAATCCTCGATCGTCATCGCGATGCCGAGCGCTTCGCACAGATCCCGGATCTGCTTCGCTTTCGTCAGACCGCCGACGCGCGAGATCTTGATATTGACGACATCCATCGCACGCTGCGCGTGGGCGTCGATTAACGCGCGTGCGCTCGTGATGACTTCGTCGAGCACCATCGGCTGACGCGCCTTCTCGCGGACGACGAGGCACTCGGCGACGGTCGCGCACGGCTGTTCGACATAGTAATCGCGATCCCACAGCGCGCCGACCAGTCTCAGCGCCTGATGCGGCAGCCAGCCGGTGTTCGCATCGGCTATCACGACATCACCAGGTTTCACGATGTCGAGCACGGCCAGCACTCGCGCCACGTCCTCATCCGGATTCGTCCCGACCTTCAACTGGAAGCGGCGGTAGCCTTCGTCCCGGTATTTCGCGACGTCGGCGGCCATCTGCGAAGGAGAGCCCTGAGAAATCGCGCGGTACAAATGGAAGTCGTCCGCATGCCGCCCGCCAAGGAGGGTCACGACCGGAACGCCGGTCGCCTGGCCGGTGATGTCCCAGCAGGCGACGTCGATCGGCGACTTGACGTACTGGTGGCCGCCCATCCGGTTGTCCATCAGCGCGTTGATCGCGCGAATCCGGGTTGGGTCCTGACCGAGGAGCGCGGGGGCGAGCTCGGCGATGCCCGCGGGAATTCCTCGTGCGAAGGCTTCCATGTAGCCGGAGCCGAGCGCGCACATCTCCGCGAATCCCGAGATCCCCTCGTCGGTGTCGATCCTGATGATGTTCGTCAGGAACTCGGACATCGAGTGGCCGCCCGACCACGCGTAGTCGCGGTCTTTCAGGCGGTACGGCACCTGATAGACGGAAATCCGTCTGATTTTCATCGGCCGTACTTTTTGAGCACGTCGCGCAAGCGGGGATGTGGCAGCGCCTCGACGGTGCGGCCGCCGACGCCTGTCATCGTCTCTGCGGCCACCAGCGCATTGACGATCGCTTCCTCCGTGGCCTCCACCGTGGCCGAAAAAAGCGCGCTGATGCGCGCATTCGACAGCATCGCCACCTGTGCGATATCTGATGATTGGGCGGCGCCGGCATTTGCGGTCGAGAACGCAATGAAGATGTCGCCGGAGCTGCTGCCGGAGGTCGCGCCTGTTCGCGCCAGCCCGAGCGCGGCGCGCCTCGCCAGCCGTTTGAGCTGGTGAGGCATCAACGGCGCATCAGTAGCGACCACGATGATGATCGATCCGAGCTCCTCCGCTGCAGGTTGACGTGCGGTCAGAGGAATTTCGCGCCCGACCGGCACGCCTGCGATCCGCAGCTCCGAACGCCGTCCATGGTTGGCTTGGACGAGCGCGCCGACGGTGTAGCCGCCTGCCTGCGCGCTCAGTGCGCGCGACGCGGTGCCGGTGCCGCACTTGAACTCATAGCAGATCATCCCTGTGCCGCCGCCGACATTGCCCTCGGGAACGCGCGAGGACGACGCGCTGTCGATCGCGCTGAAGACGTGCTCCGGCGTGACGTGGAATCCGTTGATGTCGTTCAGGCTGCCGTCCCATGTCTCGGCGACGACCGGTAGCGACCACGGCTGAAACAGTTTGTCGTGCTGCACTGACCACTGGATCGCCGCGTCCCGCACGACGCCCACGCTGTGCGTGTTCGTGATGAAAACCGGCCCCTCGAGAAAGCCCGCTTCTTCGATCCACGTCGTCCCCGTCATCTCGCCGTTTCCGTTCATCGAGAACCAGCCAGCCATCACAGGGTCATTCGAGCTCTTCCCGCGCGGCAGGATTACCGTGACCCCGGTGCGGACCGGCCCCGCGCCTTGTTTCAACGGGCCGTCGCCTCTGATAAGCGTCGTGACGCCGACCTCGATGCCTTTGACGTCGGTGATCGCGTTCAGTGGACCGGGCGTGCCGTCGAAGGGGACGCCGAGGTCTCGGGCGCGCGGCCTCGTTGGTTGCGCCGACGCCGTCGC
>JAIVJE010000124.1 GCA_020200195.1 Acidobacteriota bacterium
GCCCGAGGTCTGCCGCGATCGTTTCGACCTCGTCGCGGCGTCCGGTCGGATCGAGCGCCCCCAGCCTGCGCGCGAAAGAGGCGCCAGGCTCGAGCACACGCGGCACTTCGGGACCCCCGCGGTACACCTCCTGCAGCAACAGGACGAGCGGGGCCTGCGAGCGGGCGCGGAGGGCATGCACCAATCCGCGGACATCGCCGGCGCCGAGCGCGGTGTTCCAGCTCACGAGCGTCACTTCGTCCGCAGGCGCCGTCCGGGGCTCATGATAGCTGACGACCGGTGGTCCCACGCTTGCGCGCCAGCGCGCCAGCGCTGCGCTGTCGCTCGAGACCGCGGGGCCAAGCCACGCAATAGACGATGGCGTCAGCGCGCTGGGCGTGAGCGCGTGTCCACCCACACACGCCGTCGCGAGGCACGCAACGACGAGAAGCAAGGCGCAGAAAGCCCAGGGCGCGCGACCGCGCGAAGGTGACGTTGGCTGCATGGAAACCCAGAGGAGCATCTATCGTAGCAGCGACTGCGGGCGGCACAGCTCAACGATTCGTCGAAAACCGCGGGGTGGGCACTTCGGTGACGGAGGAAACGGAGGGCGCGGAGACCAGCTAACCACGGAGACACGGGGCACACGGAGCAGCTCGTTTACAAACCCTCCGTGCTCTCCGTGTCTCCGCGGTTGGTTTTCCCCGTGCCCCCGGTTTCCTCCGCATGCCGCCGTGCGGAACCGCCCGTGGAACTACGGGATGATGGCCGGGGACGGCTCGGTGAAAAGCCGCTCGGTGTCCTTGTTGAGGAGGACCCAGAGGCCGTAGATGCCGAGCGCGGTGCCGAAAGGAATGTTGATCAGGTTCACCGCCGACAGCACGAGCCCGAGAATGCGTGCCCACGGTCGGTACTTCAGCAGTCCGAAACCGGTGATGAGCCCTGGAAGGCTCAGAAGGAGAAGGAACGCCACGAGCGCTGTGCCGGCGATACCGATGATGGGAATCGCCACCGCCGCGTCCCCCGAGTCTGCCGCCGCGCCGACGAGACCGGCGGCAGTTCCCACGCCGACCATCAGAAACAGCGCCCCGAGCAGCCCGAGCGCGCTGAGGGCGATGTAGAGCACGGCGAGCACCTTCACGTGGGTGTCCATTCATTCACCTCGCGGTGCCGACGCCCTTCAACGGGCGCTCACCATGCCTGCGCCGCTTACTTGTCGTCGTCGGTGACGTCGTCGTCTTTGGCGCTGGTGGCGACGTTGTCGACCTCGACGTCCTTGTCTTCGTCCGGGCTGCGCCAGTCTTCGTCGGCGTCATAAAGACGTCCGACCGGACGTTCCTTGATAGGCCCCTTCGGGCCGCGTTCATCTTTGCGCGGCGGCTTGCGTTTGTTCTTTGGTGGAGCGTCGGGACCAAAGTTCCGGTTGCGGCTTCCGCCACCCGGTGGCCGCGCCTCGCTGACGGCCAGGGGCCGCCCTTTGAACGGCTGCTGATCGTAGCGCCGGATTGCCTCTTCTGCGACAGCCCGGTCGGCGTAGTCGACGAACGCGAAGCCGCGTGGACGTCCCGTTTCGCGATCTACTGGGAGGACAACTTGACTGGGGACGCCGACGCTCGACAGGTGCTCGCGCAACTCTGCCTCGGACGCTGCGTAAGGCAGGTTACCTATAAACAGACGGACTGACACGGCTCCCTCGCGGTTACGCCGGTGACCGGGCGGAGGGATCCCACCCGGCTCGCCGACAAGCCCCAACAAAATAGCACGGCTGAGGGGTGGAGGGTTAGCCGGTCACCAGGGGCAACTGGGCCCGCCGTAAGACGCTGCGCGGTCGAGGTTGAAGCCCATCGGATCGTGCGCTACCATGGACTGTTCGGCATCTTCAAAAAGACGGCACCGTACATGGCATCGCCCACGGCAACCCGCGGTCAGATCGTGATTCGCGGAGCACGCACGCATAACCTGAAGAACGTCGACCTGACGCTCCCGCCGCGTTCTCTCGTGGTCATGACGGGGGTGAGCGGCTCGGGTAAGTCGTCGCTCGCCTTCGACACCATCTATGCGGAGGGGCAGCGGCGGTATGTCGAGTCCCTGTCGGCGTACGCCCGGCAGTTTCTCGAGCGGATGGAGAAGCCGGACGTCGACTCGATTCAAGGCATCTGCCCGGCGATTGCGATCCGGCAGAAAAACAGCATCCGCAACCCAAGGTCGACGGTGAGCACGACGACCGAGATCCACGACTACCTGCGACTGTTGTACGCCCGCATCGGCCGGACGTTCTGCCGAGGCTGCGGTCGCGAGGTCATTCGAGAGACTGCTGAGGTCGTTGCGCGGCGGCTCAGTGAGCTCCCTGACGGAACACGGCTGCTGATCGGCTTCGAGATGCCGGTCGTCACCGGATCGCCGCTGACCCGCGACACCGGACTGACGCGAGACTCGGAGCGCGATACCGAAGACGAGGACGGCGGAGCTGAAGACGAGCCGGGGGCAACACAGTCGCCGCTTCCAGAGCTCGGGGATCCGGTCGCCGAAACGCTGGCCGCGCTCCGCCGCAAAGGGTTCGGACGACTGTTCGTTGACGGTCAGGCCCTTTCGCTCGACGATGTCACACCGGCCGCGTTGAAAGATCGGTCCACGCTGCAGGTGATCGTGGACCGCCTGAAGGTAGACGGCGACCTGCGCGCGCGTTTGACCGATTCGATCGAGACTGCGTACCTGGAAGGCGGCGGGGCGGCGTTCGCCATCGAGCTGGCCGACACCGGCGCCGTGTGGCATCGATTCAGCGAACGTTTCGAGTGCCGCGCGTGCGACATCCAGTATGAGCTGCCGCAACCTCGGTTGTTCTCATTCAACAACCCGTTCGGAGCCTGCCCGGTCTGTCATGGTTTCGGCAACATCATCGAGCTGGATATGGACCTGGTGGTGCCCGATGCGTCGAAGTCGATCCAGCAGAACGCGATCGAACCGTGGAGCAAGCCTCATTATCGAGCCCAGCTCGCGGAGTTGAAGCGTGCCGGAAAGGGCCGGGTGCGCCTGGATGCCCCATGGGCGCAGCTCACCGATGAAGAGAAGCACTTCGTCATCGAGGGGGACGGTGCGAGTTACGAAGGGGTCAAGGGATTTTTCCGTTGGCTCGAGCGGAAGAAATACAAGGTGCACGTCCGCGTGTTTCTCAGCCGGTATCGCGGGTACCTGACGTGTCCTGAATGCCAGGGCGCGCGGCTTCGCCGTGAGGCGCGCGACGTGAAGGTGGACGGCCGCACCATCGATCAGGTCTGCGCGTTCACCGTGCGTGACGCGGAACGGTTCTTTGCCGGACTCGAGCTGTCGGAAAAGGACGCCGCGATCGCCGACAAGGTGCTGAAGGAAATTCGCAAGCGGCTCGGGTTCCTGCGCGACGTCGGCCTCGATTACCTGACGCTCGACCGGCTCTCCTCCACGCTGTCGGGCGGCGAATCGCAACGGATCAACCTCGCCACATCGCTCGGCTCCGCTCTCGTGGACACGTTGTATGTCCTCGACGAGCCGTCGATCGGCCTCCACTCGCGCGACAACGAACGCCTGATCGCCATCCTCCGGCAGCTCCGGGATCAGGGCAACACGGTGCTGGTCGTCGAGCACGACGCGGATATGATCCGGGTCGCCGATACTGTCGTCGACATGGGTCTCGGCGCAGGAGAGCAGGGTGGGCGCGTCGTCTTCTGTGGAACTTTGAAGGATCTACTCAACGAGCCCCGCTCGCTCACGGCGAAATACCTGCGCGACGAGCTGGCCATTCCAGTACCCGCCACGCGCCGGAGACCGACGAATCAGAAGCTCAGGGTCCTCGGTGCCTCCGAGCACAATCTCAAGGGGATCGACATCGAGATTCCACTCGGAGTCCTCACGTGCGTCACGGGCGTGAGCGGTTCGGGCAAGAGTACCCTCGTCCATGACGTGATTTATGCGGCGCTCAAGCGGGCGAAAGGCGACTGGGACCGGCGCGTCGGCACGCACCGGAAGCTCGAGGGCGGTGAGTTCATCACCGACGTCGTCCTCGTGGACCAGGCGCCGATCGGCCGCACGCCGCGGTCGAACCCCGTGACATACCTGAAGGCCTTCGATCCCATACGCGAGCTGTTCGCATCGACGAAGGACGCGCGATCGCGGGGACTGACGGCGAGCCATTTCTCGTTCAACGTCCCCGGTGGCCGTTGCGAGGCCTGTGAAGGTGAAGGCGTCGTGAAGGTCGAGATGCAGTTTCTCGCTGACGTGTTCGTGCCTTGCGAACACTGCGACGGCAAACGGTTCAAGCCGCAGGTGCTGGACGTGAAGTATCGCGGCCGCAGCATCGACCAGGTCCTCGACATGACCGTCCGCGAAGCGCTGACGTTCTTCAGCAGCTCGCCGAAGGTTCTCCGCCGCCTCCAGGTACTCGATGAGATCGGGCTCGGCTACCTGCGCCTCGGTCAGCCGGCAACGACCCTCTCGGGTGGCGAAGCGCAGCGCATCAAGATCGCCGCGCATCTGTCCTCCCATACGGGTGACCGTGTGCTCTACATCCTGGATGAACCGACGACCGGCCTCCATTTCGATGACATCGCCAAGCTGCTGGCCGCCTTCCGGAAACTGCTGCTCGCCGGTCACAGCCTGCTGGTGATCGAGCACAACCTCGACGTGATCAAAACCGCGGACTGGGTCATCGACCTGGGACCTGAAGGGGGCGAAGAAGGGGGCTGGCTGGTGACGGCTGGGACGCCCGAGCAGATAGCCCAGCTCGATGCCTCGCACACCGGGCGGTACCTGCGCGATGTGCTTGCCGTGGGGCGCTCGAACGCCTACGGTGCGGCGCGCAACTAGCGTCGCGCGCTCGTTTCCCGGATCTGCACAGACCTGCGCCCGTGTAAAATAGGTTGCCCCCCTTCGAGCCTCTGATGATCCGAAGTATCTGTGTTCTCGTCCTGAGCGCGTTCACCCTCGCGGCGCCGGGCCCGGTCGCGGCGCAACCGGTACGATTCGACGACGTGGTCCGGAACCTGCGGCATCCTGACGCGAAAGTCCGTGTCAACGCCGTGCGGCTGCTGCGCGAGGCGCGGTACCCGGAAGCAATCATCCCGATGGCCGCGCTCGCCAACGATCCGGTCGATGCCATTCAGCTCGAAGCCATCGCCGCCGAGCTGGCGTTCTTCCTGGTCGAGGACATCCCCGACAAAAAGCGCGTAGCCCTTCTGGTCGAGGTTCGGACGCCGGGGCGCGCGTCCGCGGCGTTCGAAAGAGGCCCGCTCGCCGCATGGCCCCGCCCGGTGCCGATCGAAGTCGTCAACGCGCTGCTCCAGGCTGTCGATGACGACAACCAGCGGGTCCGCGCCGAAGCGATCTATGCGCTCGGCGCCATCGCGCCCGCTCCATTGCCCGAAGTCGCCGTACCGGCACTGATTAAGGCGCTCGACCATTACGACCCGGTGATTCGTGCGGCGGCCGCGCGCGTTATTGGGCGGCTCGAGGTGAAAGCGGCTGCAGACGCTCTGATCAAGTCGGTCAACGACTCGAACGCCACCGCGCGCTATGCGGCGATGCGTGCGCTGGGCGAGCTGCGTGAACAGCGGGCGTTACAGGCGCTCACGGACCAGTTCAACTTCTACGGCAAGGGGGAGGGCGCCTGGGCAGCGCTCGAAGCGCTCGCGCGTATCGGGCACTCGTCGAGCGTCCCGATGTTCACCGCCCGGCTGACCGACAAAGATCCGTTCCTGCGGCGGGCAGCGGCCGAAGGGCTCGGTCGATCGGGTGACACGTCAGGCGTGTCCGCGCTGGAGGCGGGGGCCGGCAACGATCCCTCGGAGATGGTGCGCGCCGCCATGG
>JAIVJE010000412.1 GCA_020200195.1 Acidobacteriota bacterium
CTTACAGACGGTTCCGAAATTGCGACCCGTCCAAGCCAGCGACGCGTCATGCGATCCCTCCCCGATTTCTGCGCAGCAGTCGGCGAGCGTGATGGTCTGGTAGTCACGCTGCCACGCATCACGGGCGGTCGACTGAACACAGACGTTCGTGGTGAGGCCCAGGACAATAACCGAGAGGATGCTACGATCTCGGAGAATCTCGTCGAGCCGCGTGCCGACAAACGCGCTGTAGCGCTGTTTCACCACTTCGATGTCGCCAGGTTGCGGGTTGAGACACGGATCGAATTTCGTGCCGGGCGCGCCAGGCGCCATGCCCGCTCGCATGAACTCCGGCCACTGCAGTGTCGAACGTGAGTGCGCGTCGGGCGCAATGATCGTGCGGACCAGAACGATGGTCGCTCTGGCTCTTCGGCTGTCGTCGACAAAGCGGCCGATTCTTGGGAGCACATCGCTCAGAGGCGGCTGGATCGGCGCGCCGACCATATCGGTGAACAGCCGTTGCACGTCAACGACGAGCGCGGCCGTCGTCGCGGGATCGGGCCACCATGTATCGTCGGCAGCCGGCGAGTCGAGACTGGGCGATCCGTCCGGGTGCGCGACAGACCCGGGCTGCATCGTCGATGCGGGTGCGCGAGATCCTGTAGCCGCAACTGCCCCAGCTTGGTTTCGTTCGGTCATGATCCCACCTCACTCAATCGGCCGGCAGCCAAACAGAGTTTCGATTTGCTTTCCAAACACGTTGGGAGGATTGTGCACGAACCCGCGCCGACCCAACACTACATAAACGTGTGGTTTTGGCTGCGAAGGAGATTCGCTACCCGCGTGTCGCCAGGCCCGACTGGAAGGCGAACGCCGCCGCCTCGGTCCGATTCGAGGCGCGTGTCTTCGCAAAGATGTTGCGGAGGTGATGCGAGACCGTGTTCAGGCTGATAAACAGCTCGTCCGCAATCTGACGATTCGTTCGGCCGACAGCAAGCAGGCGTATGACTTCGACCTCCCGCTCGGATAGACTGGCGGGGTACGTCGCTCGACCCAACTTATTGCGCGGGCGCGCCGGAACTCCAGCTTCTCCCGTTCCAGAAGGTGCTCCCATTGCGCGAGCGTGCCCGGGGCGAGGGAGGCCCGCGCCACATGGGCCAGCGCCACCGCATTCCGTTTGTCACCAACCCCACCCAGCAACGCGCCCCTCAGCTCGGCCTCGACCTGTGGAGTAATCTGGCGCATGTGAAGCAGCTGGCGGTTCGCTTCAGACTCGCCGCTCCCAATGAAGACTAGGCTCGTCACGCGGTGCCGCATCCGAGAGGCGAAGTGACAGGCGATCAAACCGGCCGCACCCATGGCGCACAAGCCCACATCCTCGACACCAACCCTGGCGAGGACTGCGTTCAGCGCGTCGCTTAGCGAGTCCAGCGAAAGCTCACGACTGAGCGGATCGGATAGACCCGCACCACGGAAGTCGAGATTGATGATCGTGAAATGGCGAGCGAGAAACTCAATCGCGCCGCGGTGCAGAGGAACGCGCCAGTTCAGCGTCAGGTGATTCACATGGTAAGGGAAGAGCATCGCCACCGCCGGACCCCTTCCGAGGACGTGGAAGGCGACGCGACCGCCATCGGCCATAGTCGCGAACTGAATGACCGGCGTCGCCATCGCTCGAAATTGTACGCGCCCCGAGGCTCTCGAGCCTCCGTCATTCAATCGGCCAAACATCTCGGTCGCCTCAAGGACGGGTGTCCGCCGTTCGCCGACTTCTTCCTCTACGACCCGATTCGGCGGCAGACAGCCGCCCTGTCGGCCCTGATCGAGACGCTTGGCCTGTAGCGCTTTTCGAGCCCTGTGCTACCGGCGGGATCCGCAGCTGCGACACTGGGCGATGGCCGGATCTCTCCAGGTCGAGCTTGGAATGGAATCGGCCGTCCGAAGTATGTATACAAATTTCGGACGAGCGACCACCGGGCCAATGTCACCGCGAGCCCCGCGTGCTCTGACGTGGAATGGCTTAGGCGCAACCTCTGTTCACGCCGCCGTGATCAGGTAGTTGCGAATTCCGTCCCTAACACCCAGCCACTCAAAGCAGATTGCCGCGAGTTTCCATAATCGTCGGACACACGACTCGCAAGCCGAACTGGCGTCAGTTCGCGCGCGGCCGCGCGGCGCGCGGTCGAGAACGGTGCCTCAGGAGAAAGGCGCCAAAGCGGTCGTCAGCGATCGGCCCGACCGAACTCGTTCAACCAACCGAGCACCATCGTGACTTCACGGCCCTGCGTCCGGTTGACGGGACGCACCAGCACGACCGTGCGGCCGTCACGGTGGATGTCGTAGTCGTCATACAACGGCGGAAGGAACGGGTCGATCACCACCCGGCTCGCCACGACCTTGACGCCTGCCGTTTTGTCGACGCGAGCGGCGATCAGACGCGGGCCGCTGCGGTAGTAGATCTCGCTGCCGTCAGGCCCCCACGACGGGTCCGTGCCCTCCGCGATCAGCCAGCGCGCGCCGCCTTCAGGAAACGGTGTCACGAACACTTCGAACGTGCCTGAATTGAGGGCGTAGTACGCCAGCCACCTGCCATCGCGCGACAGCCGGCCACCCCACATGCTGCCAGGCCCGACGACAATCCGTGACTGCCCGTTGCTGTAGGCCATGATTGCCGAGCCCTTGCCCTCCATCATCAGGCCATAGAGGAGCGCGGAGCGGTCAGGCGTCCAGCCCACCAGCCAGTGGAATGCGTTCAGCGCCAGCAGGGGTCGGCGGGCGCCGCCGCTGTCCAGAGGCGTGGTGTAGATTCCCTGCTGCTCGCCGAGATGTGAGTACGTGACGGTGGTGCCGTTGTCGCTCCAGATGGCTGCCCGCCCGCCGTCGGATGTCAGACGGCTGGCTGTGCCTGCGTGCAGGTCGTGCAGCCAGAGGTCTGCCGGTTCATCGTCGCGGCGCCTCGAGGCAACAACCACGTAGCGGCCATCGGGGGAGAACCTTGGATTTTCCAGCGACGGCTGCGGTTGCCCGACAACACGCTCGACGGCGTTCGCGCCGACGACGACCAATTCGTACGCGTCTGCGGCCGGTACGTAGACCAGCGAGCCGCCGCGAGAGATCGCATAGTGGCGGCCTCCGCCGCTGCCGGGTAGTTCCACCGCTACGCCTTCCGCGACCGGAGTTGCCGTTCCCGTCGACGAGTCCTTCATGTTGAGGGGGGCCGCGAGCAGGGTCGTTCCACGGCTGAAGATCACATGTCCGTTTGCGTAACGCGGCGCCGTGCCGGGCAGCAGCTTCGTAATCGCGCCATTCTGCCGATCGTAAGCGTGAATATGTCCCGAAGCTTCGAAGAGCACCGTTCGTCCATCCGGCAGCATCTCCGGCTGCCGCCCGGGTGACTCGTTCGTCAGCCGTTCGACGCGTCCCCCCTCCGCCGGGACGACGTGCAGATGCGAGTCCGCGCCATAGGCGAACACGATGCGATCGTCCGGCCCCCAGCTCGCGCCGGACGGAAATCCAGGCGCAGCGGCGACGTCAATCGACGCGCCGCCGGCGGCTGGCACCCGCTTCACCCGACCGTCGCCGAAGAAGCCGATCCATTTGCCGTCCCACGAGAAGAACGGGCTCGATCCGCGTTCGGTGCCGGCGAGTGGTGTCGGATCGAGACGATCGAGCGATCGCCGATACAACCGCTGGCCGTCCTTGTCACTGGCGGCGATGACGATCGTCCGGCCGTCCGGCGACACCGCAACCGAGGACGTGTAGCCGGGTCCACGTGTGACGCTCACACCGGCCGGCAGCAGCGTCGAAAGCCGAATCGGAGCCGCCGGCGCTGGCGCGCCCTCGTCTCGCGTGAGCGACTTCCCTGCGAAAAACGCGAGGATGACGGCCGCAAGTGCCGCGGTTGCGATCACCACCGACGGCGCCGGTGACCGCCGACTGCGCGTAGGGGCCGCCGCCGACGGCGCCAGCACGAAGCGGTAATCCGCGATGTCGCGCAATCGCCTGACAGGATCCCGTTCGAGGCAGGCGCGCAGCAGCGGCTGCACCGCCGGCGGAACACCCTCCCACTGCGGATCAGCGGTGAGAACGGCGGCGAGCGTCTCCGGGAGCGATTCACCTCGAAACGGTCGCACGCCGGTGACCATTTCATAGAGGACCACGCCGAACGCCCACACGTCCACACGCCGATCCACGGATCTGCCCTGCGCCTGTTCAGGAGCCATGTAGGCAGGCGTTCCAAGCAACACTGCGGCCGCGGTCAGGCGCGATAGCGTGACTTCGTCCCGCCCAGGATCCGGAAGGAACTTCGCGACGCCAAAGTCGAGCACCTTGACCGAGCCCGCCGGCGTAATCTTCACGTTGGCTGGCTTGAGATCGCGATGCACGATCCCTCTCTGGTGCGCTGCCTCGAGCGCGTCGGCGATCTGTCCGGCGACGTCTAGCGCCTCGTCGAGCGGAAGCGGCCCACGGTCCAGGCGATCGGCCAGCGACTCACCGTCCACCAGTTCCATGACGATTGCGGTGGTTGAAGCTCTATGATCCGGTCCCGCATCCTCGAGTCCGTAGATGGCGGCAATGTTGGGATGGTTCAGCGAGGCAAGGGCGCGGGCTTCACGCTCGAAACGTGTGCGCCATTCCGGGTCGGACGCCTCGGCGGCGTCCGGCAGCATCTTCAGTGCGACATCCCGCCCAAGTCGCGTATCGCGGGCGCGGTACACCTCCCCCATACCGCCGCGGCCAACGATCGAAATGACCTCGTAGACGCCGATTCGCGAGCCTGGTGACAAAGACATGGAAGAGTGGAACGCAATGGGTGGGATTGTAGTCGAGAAGTCCTCGGTGTCGTGCCGCGGCAGACTAACGCCTTCGACACCAACGATTTGTCGCCAGCCAACTTAAGTCCTTCATCGCAATGGCCCTCGTCGCAGGAACACGGCTCCTGAACACGGCCTGGCGCTAGGCGACCCATCGTTTGCTGTGGCCGAAGTGGTCTACGCCTACGGCTTTAGGCCGGACGACGGGCACGCCTGACGGCCGCGCCGCCAGGTGCCACATGACGACCGCACGTCGTTGAGAGCCAGCGGGCCTTGCTCGCCCATCACATGCCAAATATGGCATGATGTCGGTAGATGGCAGCACCGTCCCTGAAGCCCATGATCTGGCTCGGCGACTCGCTGCGAGAGATCAAGACGTTCCCGGCGGCCGTGCAGGACGAGATGGGCTACGCGATCTACCTGGCACAGCGCGGCGACAAGCACGTGTCCAAGAGCGGCGTGGCCACGCCGAAGGCGGACATCGAACTGATCAAGCAGCGCCTGAAGCGGGCGATAGAGATTGACGGGAAGGAGTAGACCGATGGCACCGAAGGACTACATCGTCGGGAGCGGCAACGTTTTCGAGGACCTCGGACACCCGCGTCCAGCCGAAGCGCTCGCAAAGGCAGAACTTGCTCGCAAGATTGCGGGGCTCATTGCCAAGCGAGGCCTGACGCAGGCCGCTGCTGCTCATTCCGCTCCTTGCCTGCGGCGATTCGCCCGTCATGATACCGCGTGTGATCCCGAGTCTACTCTTGGATCTCACGAGGAGGTTGTTGAAGGAGCCAGCCCGCCACGAGCCGTCGGTCCGGGCGGCCGTCAGCCCCGCCGCGCTGCCTCGATTGTGGCGATGTCGATCTTCTTCATCGGCATCATCGCCTCGAAGGCACGCTTTGCCTCCCCGCCACCAGCCGCAAGCGCCTCGGTTAGCGCGCGCGGGGTGATCTGCCAGGAGAGGCCCCAGCGGTCCTTGCACCAACCGCACTGGCTTTCCTTGCCGCCATTGCCGACGATCGCATTCCAGTAGCGGTCCGTCTCTTCCTGATTGTCCGTCGCGATCTGGAAGGAAAAGGCCTCGCTGTGCCTGAACTCCGGGCCGCCGTTGAGACCGAGACAGGGAATGCCCAGAACGGTGAACTCCACCGTCAGCACATCGTCCTTCTTGCCGCCCGGGTAATCACCGGGCGCCTCGTGAACAGCGGTCACTTCACTATCCGGAAAGGTGGCGGCGTAGAAGCGCGCCGCCTCATGCGCGTCCTTGTCGAACCAGAGGCAGATCGTGTTCTTTGGCGTCATGTTCGCGTGCTCCTTGTGGTCGATCAGGGCGAATGCCGTGGTCTTCGCGTCGAACGCATTAGGCGGAGCCTCGCGGGTCGAGCCACCTCATCACCGCACGGACCTCGGCCTTGGGCATCGCCGCGGTGGCTTCGGCCAGTGTATGCAAATTCCAGCGAGCGCAACGACGGAGTGCACTCCCATGACCACGCGATCATTCACTCTTGCTCGTCTCCGACGGCATCGGGAAGCGTTCTTGAATCCACGCTTGCCGCTAAGCTCGGGCCGCGGCTGTTCTCGACGGGCACGATCCTGTACTCTCGGTGAAGAGCTACAACGAGCAACGTCGGGATGCACGCCAGATGATCGTCAAGGCGGCGCGCGAGCTGGACATGCTCGTAGTGCCCGAAGGCGGCTCCCTGTTCTACATGAATCAGACGCACGTGCTGGACGGCCATACGGGAGTCGAGCACTCCCTGCCGCGGATCTACAAAGACACAGTGCAGCTCTTCGCCAAAAGCGCTGTCGGCTACACGCCGACACTGATTGTAGGCTACGGTGGCTTGTCGGGCGAGTACTACTGGTATCAACACACCAAGGTGTGGGACAACGAGCAGTTGCTGCGGTTCACGCCGCGCGAGGTCATCGATTCGCGCTCGCGCCGGCGGACGATGGCGCCTGAGGAGGATTTCAATCACGTGCTGCTCGTGCGCGAAGCAGATTGCGGATGCGGGCGGCTCGGTGCAGCTCGGCGCGCACGGGCAGTTGCAGGGGCTGGGCGCGCACTGGGAGCTGTGGATGCTGCAGCAAGGCGGCATGATGGCGATGGAGGCGTTGCGCGCCGCGACCATCGATGGCGCGCGTCACCTGGGGCTGGAGGCGGACATCGGCTCCCTCGAGAAGGGGAAGCTCGCGGATCTCGTCGTTCTCGATCGCAACCCGCTCGAGAACATCAGGAACACGGAAGCTGTGGCGATGGTGAGAACGGACGGCTATACGACGCGAAGACCCTGAATGAGGTCGCGCCTCAGACACGTGCGCGGCTGCCATTCTGGTGGGAAAGGAAGTGAGTCCACCTGCTTCACCGGATAGGCAGGTGCGTGAGCCGTTGCCGCGCGTCGGCGCCGACCGCACCGTCCATGGCCGTCCAGATCTCCGTCCATATGGCAGTGAGCCTGGTCACATCCGCACCGCTGAGCCCAGCGGCCCGGTTGTTCTGTAACACGGCAAGCACCGCGGCCTGCGCGCGATCGACGGCATCCTTCACGCGGCCCTTCTCGGTTGGGGTCATGGCCGACGCCGCGTCAATCGACCTCTCGAAGTAATCCCTTCCGCCGCTTGCGAGTGACAGCGCCTTTGCAACCGAGGAGGGCGTGCCGGCGGCAGGTGTCAGTCCAAGCCGCAGGTACGGAATCGTCCAGTTGTCGGCGGCGAATACCCCCTCGGGATTGGGCGACCAGATCCACGCATGCATCATCGCGAGCCGTGGAGAGTCCTGAGCCGCGCCGCCCATGTGATGGTGGGGCAGGACCGTTTCGTCCTCGATCGTGCGGAAGTGATCGTGCCACGCGTCCGCACCAACCGGTCCCGACGGCGGCGACTCACCGCCGAGCAACGGCACCGCGTAGCCCACACCCAGCAGCCGCGGCTTGCCGTCGATCACGACGTAATTGAGGACTTCCGGCCGAGAGGCATCGAACGTTCCATCGAACACGAGATTGATCCGGATCCAGTGCTCGCCCATCGCGGGAAAATCCCGGCCGATACGACGGTAGCCGTCGCGGATAGCAGCCGCCTGATCGCGGTATTTGTCGGTTCCAGCACGCGCGCTTTCAATAAATGCAGGCACCGACCAGGTTACCGCCGCCGCGACGAGCCACGGCATCATGGCTCGATTCCCGCGAGTTGAGTCTGGCCGTTCGCCTTCAGCAACGCGGCGAGGACGGCAGCCGCCATCCCGTGAGGGAAGCGGCTCACGAGACGAAGGCGCTCACGCACATCGCCAGCCGGCGCGATGCCATCGCGGATGGAATAGCGCGAATCGAGCTGCTCGAACTTGGACGTGCGCACGGCCGCATAGGGCACGAGTCGGAGCGTCCTTTCATCCGTCTGTCCGATCCGAGAGCTGAAGATGACCAGGCCCGCGTCCTGAAGCTCGATGACCTCTCCGCGAAGCTCGCCGCCATCGGTCGTGATCCTTGCCATGGCACCGTGGGGGTCCGTCGCCGGGCGGAATTTCTCCACTGTCAGCCCGTAGGAACAGGCCGCCGTCACCGAGGTAAGCACGAGCGCGATCAATACTCGATTCATTGTCGTGGTCTCCGATCGTTTACTGGACCGGGACGCGCGCCCGCAGGAATCGCTGTTCGAACGATTCCCGCGTACTGCCCCACTTCTTCATCGCCGTCAGGATCGCTTGGTCTGATGGCGTGAACGGCTCTGTCACCGTCGCTTCGCGGACCCATGAGCCGCGGATCCATTCCGTGTAATACCCCTGCGATGAGAGGAGGAACGTGCGGAAGCGCCCGGCTGGCACGCGACCGGCATTGAACCCTGCCACGAAACGCTGCCCTGGATTCGTCTGGAGGTACCTGTCGTCGGGCGCGCTCATGCTGGCGAGCGCGGTTATTTCCAACTTGCCATTTCGGTCGGTGACGGCGAACAGCGGTACCGACCGGGCTGACGCGTCGCGCGTCACGAAGGTCGCGTCCGTCGCGGCTCGTCGCCGTTGCGGCCGGCCGCGGTGTGCCGACGACGATCGGCGTTCCGTGCGAGTCCGGCACGACGACCTCACCAGGCCCGTGCTCGACTGCGAGGAGCTGCAGATGATTGATGTAATGGGTCTCCATCGCCTCGTTGCGGATGTCGAGCGTCACGATCCCCCTCGCGTCCGCCTTTGCGTGGAGGCGATCGATGTCTCGCCCTTCGAAGAGTGGCGCGATGCTGCTTGAAAAGAGCTCGGCTTCTTCGACCTCCCCATCGTCCGAGTAGACCGTGGGACACGATCCGAATATCGCGACCGCGAGGAGCGCCGTCCCGACCACGGCGCCGGCTGTCGCGAGCGAGGAGACGAGGAAAGACTCGGCGCCATTCGTGCGCGTCCGGTAGCTCTCCAGCCCCAGAACCTCCGATAGCTCGACCCGTTCGACGGTTGTGGAGTTCTTCAGTGTCGAATCGTGGCGGGCGCCTTCGCCGACCAGCGCATCCGCCGTCACGGCGACCCCCCATGGATACACAACCGTGGATCCGTCCTTGAGATGCGCTTTGACGGGACTCGCCACCGTCACCGGCGCGCGGGTGCTGATAGATTGAACGTCGAGCCGGCGCGAAATGAAGACACACGCGGCAAGGGAGAACGACAACAGGACGACAAGAATTGTCTTCACGCCCGCCACATTACAGGCATAACGGATCGGAAGTCGTGAGCTGATCCTGAGGGAAGTCTGAAGAAGGGTGTCGCGAACTTGCCTGCCGCGCGCCAAGGCCGCTATACTCAGGGTTTCCCGCCGCTCGACCAAAGCCTTACTGGGAGGTCGTTCAACGGTAGGACACGTGGCTCTGGACCACGTTATCGGGGTTCGAATCCCTGCCTCCCAGCCAATCTGCTAAGTTCAAGTTTTCCAACTCGTTAGGTTCGATCGTGGGCACCTCACGAACGGCGCGCGATCGAGGTTCGACACCCTCGTACTTGAAAGATTCTTGAAACTTTGCGCCTTCGCCGCGCTGTTGATCGGTCGCGCGCCTACGGCGCACAAGTGTGCTTCGGTCCGCCTGGGTCTTGCGCGCGCGCGGCCCGGCATCGGCGGCCGGGGGTTCGGGCGCGGGCGGTTCGAAGGTCAGTCCGCTCTCGAGCTTCGCTGCCGCGATCTGCAGGTTCTCCAGCTTCTGGTTGTCGTAGCGCTCGGTGGTCGTGATCGACGCGTGGCCTAGCAGGTCGCGCACCTGGGCCAGCGGGACGCCACGCTCGACCAGGCGCGAGGCGTACTCGTGCCGGAGGTCGTGCCACCGCAAGTTGATCTTGCGGAACGCGTTCTTCGATTCGCTCGACAAGCCCTTGTATTTCAGCCGAGCGGTCCACCGCGGGTTGATGCCGTGAGCTTTCAAAACGGTGCGCAGCCACGCATCGTGGAAG
>JAIVJE010000125.1 GCA_020200195.1 Acidobacteriota bacterium
CCGAGTTGCCGCCGAAGTAGATATAGCCCGGGAACTCGCCCCAGCTGCGGAACCCCCGGGCACGGAAGGCGAGCACGCCGTTCGTGCCGAGGCGCATGTAGTACCGCGCATCGACGTCGGCCGTCTGTCGAGAGAGCAGGTCTCCCCAGCTCGGCGCGTATTCGTAGCCGATCCGCACGGTATTGCCGGCAAGAGGACCGTACTCGCGGAACACCGTGGTCTCCTGGACGTACGCGAGGCCGATCGGCATGAATGAGCCGCTCGAAAACAGCCGGCGGCCGTATCGCCGCTGCTGGAAGTCGTCCGCGATGACCTGCAATTCCGCCAGGTTGTATTCCTGCTTGTACTGCAGGAAGCCGCCGGAGACCTCGAGGCGCGCATACCGGTTGAATGGATAGATGCCGAACGCCGTCGCGCCCCGCGCCGTCTGCGTGGCGAGCGCGTCGTCGCGATCGAGGAAGCCGTATTCGAGGCCGTAGAGCGTCGACGGGTCGTACCCGTAGAAGAACTGCGTCTGCGAATAGGCCTGCAGCGCGTACTGAAGACGCCGCGACAGGTTCAAATAGGAGAACGACATCGTGCGGTACTGCGACACGGAGGCGGCGAACATGTTGAACTGCTTGTCGCCGAGGACGTCTGTGAACGTCACCTGGGTGCCGCCGAACAGATCGCCGCCGCTCGTCACGCCGAGGTTGACCGGCGGCCGGCCTTCGAGGAAGAGCTTCTCGAACGTGCCCTTCTTCCGCATGTTCTGGCGGACCAGCGTATGCGTGAGCGGCGGCACGAAGTCGATAACGGGGCCGGGGGTTCCGAAATCCTCGCTGGCGACAGTGTGCAGCGGCTCCTGACGTGTGAGCGTGTGGATCTCGTGCTCTCCCTTGTAGTACGTGACGAACGCAATCTTGGCCGGCTTCTCGTCCTGGATCAGGATGGGCGACACATTGCCGGTCAGCGTATCCGTGTACTGCCGCAGCTCCCCGGTTTTCAGGCTGAGCGTCCAGATGTTGTAGATGGACCCGTTGCGCGCCACTTCCGGAGACACGGTCTGATTCGGATCGAGGGCAGTCGAAGGAAACACGATCGTGTCGGCGTCCACGAACTGCGCGCCGCCATCGTCGTGGGTGCCGAACGTCAACTGAGTTTTCTTCCCGCTGGCGAGGTCCAGCCTGAACAGCTTGTCGTTGCCGCTGATGCGGGCGATGTAGATGATCGATTTGCCGTCGGGCGCGAACGTCGGTGCGTAGTCGCCGAACGCATCGTTGGTGAGGTTGCGCACCTCTCCGGATTCGATGTCCACGGCGAAAATGTCCGACACCGCGCCGCGCAGCGCCGCGAATGCCACCTCCCGGCCATCCGGGCTGATGTCCGGCGACTCGGGTCCGTCGACGCTCTTCAGCTCGATCCGGCGCTCGATCTTCCGCGTCACCACGTTTTGCAGAATCAGGGATTTCACTTTCTCGGTTCGCGCAAAATACGCGAGCCGGTCGCCGGCCGGCGCCCAGGACATCCAGGGCACGGCCTGACCGCGGAACCCGCCCGGCGCAGCGATGTACTCGTATCCCCTGTCCTTGTTGAACCCGCTCGTGAGGTTGCGAATGACCTTCCCATCTTTTGTCGAGAGGAGGACGATGTCGATTTCCTGATCCTTCCGGTTAACGGCCGCGACAGCCATCAGGTCCCCGGAAGGTGACGGTTCGATCGTGACGACGGTTACATACGGCGTCTTCTCACGCTTGGGCGCCAGGTTGCGGCCGTAGTCAGCGGGCCGTTCCTTGTCGCGGAACGGCTTGAACCGATCCTTCAGGTACTTCTGAAACTGCTCGTCGAATTCGTCGGCCTTCAGACGGAAGGCTTCCTCGTAGGCGCTCTCGCCGCCGCCGATGACGTTCTTGCGCAGAGCGAACAGGAACTGCCGCAGCCCTTCCTTGCCCCATTTCGATTCGATGAACTCGAAGACGGCGTGGCCCATCGCGTAAATGACGCGCCCGGCCTCGTAGCCGCTGTCGAACTCGCTCATGTTCGGGATGTTGTCGGAGATCGCGGCGTCGCGGACGAGCATCTGGTCGAAGGGATTCCAATACGCCGCCATGTAATTGGAGAGTCCTTCGTCCACCCACTGTGGGAGCCCGCGGCGCAGCAGGGATCGCGGGATGATGTCGAAGTTGAAGATATGGGTGAGCTCGTGTGTAATCAGGCGGTAGAGCTGGTCGGACGGCTCGTCAATCGGCAGCACCATGCGATCGCGATACGGTTCGGCGAAGGCGAGCACGGCTTCGGGCAGCTCGCCCGGTTCGATGTTCTGCTGCTGGAACTCGCTCTGCGTCTTATAAAGGACGAGCGGGATCTTGAAGGCCAGATCGTGCTTGAGGTCGGAACTGATCTGCTGATACGCGCTTTCCGCGTAGCTCGTGACGCGTTCGAGGTGCGGCTCGATTTCCGGGTAGTAGTAAATCTCGAAGTGGTCCGTCGTATAGATGTGCCACTTGAAGTCGTCGTACCGGATGCGGTTCTTGAAGTAGTAGGGGACGTACGGCGTCTGCGCCACGGCGTCCCGCACGGCGCCCGCGCCGATAATACCGGCGACGAGCAGGGCCATCAGGGGTATTCCGACCGGGACGGGGCCGCGCGAGTGGCGCGTCGACATAATTCACCTCGGAAACGGCAGCAAGGAGGGCAGGCGCCCGGCTGCGAACGCGGCGACGTCAGATAGACGCTGCAGTCGCCGATGTTACTGTAGCTAAGACGGTTGCCGCAAACGGGAGGTCCCCGGGGCGGGTTCCGACGCGGGCGCCTCAGCAAGTGCGATGCCCGTGCCACACGGATGAATTCCGGCCGGAAACGACGTCAAGCGCGAGCGGAGGGTGGAGCGTGTCCTCTCCTGCGAACGCCCGGCGTCCCCGAATCCGGCCATCAAGTACAATCGAGAGGAATAAGGCGCGTCCCGTAGGTGTTCTCCTACAGTGGGCGCGGTCCTGGTGACCATGGCATTCCGCCGACGCCCACCGCGTCCCGATCAGGCTCGAGAGCCCGCGGCCGACGAGTTCACCGGGGAAGCACTGTCGTATCTCGACAGCTTGTACGGGATGGCGCTACGGCTGACGCGGCGTCCGGCCGACGCGGAAGATCTGGTACAGGACACGTACCTGAAAGCCTTTCGCGCCTCGGCGCAGTTTCAGCGCGGGACGAATCTGAAGGCGTGGATGTTCACGATCCTCCACAACACGTTTCGCAACATGCGCCGGCATGACGGGCGCGACCCGATTGACGTCGACAGCGAGGTGGTGGAGCGCGCGGTGGACCGGGCCGGCGAGGAGGCCTCACCCGAACAGTTGCTGACACGCGCGACGCTCGACGCCGATCTGCAGGCCGCGCTCGACGCGCTGCCTGACGCGTTCCGCCAGGCCGTATGGCTGCGTGACGTCGAGGAGTTTTCGTATGCGGAGATTGCGCGGATGATTGACGTCCCGATCGGCACCGTCATGTCGAGAATCTCCCGCGGCCGCCGCATGCTGTACGAGCGGCTCGCGGCCGGCCGGGCGCCCGCCGTCGCAGACGGCGTGCGGCGCAATGCAGACGTAGCATGATGACCATGCCCAGTTGCAGGGAACTCGAACCACTGTTTGCCTCGTACGTCGATGACGAGGTCGGCCCGCCGGAGCGTGCGGCGGTCGAAGCGCATCTCGGCGTCTGTGCGCCTTGCCGCGAACGTGTCACCAGTGAACGTGCCGCGCGCGAAGTGCTCCATGCGCGGCGACCGGGGCTCCGCTGTCGCGCGTCCGAGCATCTGCGGTCACGCTGCGCAGCCAGCCTCTCTTTTCCTCCATCGGCGACGATGGAACGACGGTCCGTTACGCCGACCGTGCCTCGGCTCTCGCGGGCGCGCCGCGCCTGGGTTCCTCTCGCATTCGCCGCGACGCTCGTGCTTGCCGTCGCAGGCGTCTTCCTCTTCGGCCTCGGCGACAGCGCAGGGGTCCTGGCCGCACAGCTGGCCGTGGACCATGTCAAGTGCTTCCAGTTTCCTCCCGCGGATAAAGCTGGCGTCGACGCCTCCGCGCTTGGCGCCCGGTGGACCGGCGCCCATGGCTGGGCGTTGAAGGTGGCTCCCGGAGAGCCGTCCGAAGGCCTGGAGCTCCTCGGTGTGCGCCGCTGCCTGACGTCGAAGGGAAAGGTTGCGCACGTCATGTACAAATGGCGTGGCGAACCACTGTCCATCTACGTCATGCCTGCGTCTCCGCGTCCGTCCGCCGGGGCGGTGGAAGAGCCTGTCGCGACGCTCGGGCAGAGCGCCGTGATCTGGGCCAAGGCCGATCGCACCTACGCCATCGTCGCGCGCGGCGGGCCGTCCGAGCTCGAGCGCGTCGCCAGATACTTCCGGACTGCGGCGGAGTAGCAAAAGGGACAAGGGAAAAGGGACAAGGGAAAAGGGACAAGGGAAAAGGGACAAGGGAAAAGGTTTAACGTTAAGGGGGACAAGGGTGATCGCTATGAAC
>JAIVJE010000126.1 GCA_020200195.1 Acidobacteriota bacterium
CGCCTGAGCTTTGCCTGGACGGCCGGGCCATTTCGTCGAACCCGGTGTCTAACGTCGCGAGGACGTTCATTGACACTGCTTTTTGTGTCTGCATATAATTCGCGTTCTTGCGCCGCCAACGAGAGGCAGGAGGGTTGAACCGTGCCGCGTGACATGTTCGGCGACGTCGTCGAATCGACCATCAAGCTCGGTTCGCAGAAGTGGTACACGGTTCCCCTCTCCATCATTGCCCACGTCGTTCTATTCGCCGCCGTCATTATCATTCCGCTGATGGCGACCGACGTCCTCCCCACGCCACCGACGATGATGGCGTTCGTGGGGGCGCCGCCGCCTCCGCCGCCGCCGCCCCCGCCGCCGCCGGCGCCGGCGGTCGCGCAGCCCAAGGTGGTGCCCCAGCAGGTGAACCCCAACGCGGCACCGATCGAGGCCCCCAAGGAAATCGTTCCCGAGGCCCCATCGACAGGCACTGAGGGTGTGCCGGGAGGCGTCGAGGGAGGCGTGCCCGGCGGTGTCGTCGGTGGTGTGGTCGGCGGCCTCCCGGAAGCGCCGCCGCCGCCACCGCCACCCCCCGCCGCGCCGGTGCGGGTCGGCGGGAACATCAAGCAGCCGTCAAAGACCAAGGACGTGCGGCCTGTCTACCCGCCAATCGCACAGTCGGCCCGGGTGCAGGGGGTGGTCATCATCGAAGCGACGATCGGCGCCGACGGCCGCGTCAAGGAAGCGAAAGTCCTGCGGTCGATTCCACTCCTCGACCAGGCTGCGCTCGACGCGGTCCGCCAGTGGGTGTTCACGCCGACTCTGCTGAACGGCGTGCCGGTGCCCGTCATCATGACCGTTACGGTCAACTTCACGCTGCAGTAATCAGGCTGCGGACAGCTCGTGCATGACTGACCTGATCTAACGCTGGCATTGTTCAGTTTCGGAGGATGGGCGAATGAATCTGATTGAAATGTGGAACGCGATGGGACCCATCGCCAAGGGGATCGGGATCATTCTGATCATCATGTCGATGATCTCGTTCGGCGTGGCCATAGAGCGAATCTACACATTCGCTCAGGCGCGCAAACAGTCGAAGCTGTATGCACCGCAGGTCGCGAAGCACCTGAAGGAAGGTCGTCTGAAGGACGCGATCGCGATTTCCTCCTCGAAGAATTACCGCTACAGCCACCTCGCGAAGGTCGTCCTGGCGGGCCTGCAGGAGTACCAATTCCAGCAGGAGAGCGGATCCAATCTCAGCCGAGAGGATCTCGTGGACACGGTTCGCCGCGCCATTCAGCGCGCATCCGCGTTGACGGCCAACGACCTCAAGAAGGGCGTCGCCTCGCTTGCAACCATCGGCGCCACGGCGCCGTTCGTCGGCCTCCTCGGGACGGTCGTCGGCATCATCACGGCGTTCCAGGGCATCGCCGCGACCGGCTCGGGCGGTCTTGGCGCGGTCTCCGCCGGCATTTCCGAAGCGCTGGTCGAAACGGCGCTGGGGCTCGTAGTGGCGATTCCGGCGGTGTGGTTCTACAACTACCTGACCGGCCGCATCGAGTACTTCAACGTCGAAATGGACAACTCGTCGTCGGAGCTCGTGGACTACTTCATCAAGAAAACGGCGTAACAGGATCGCGGGGCCGGGCTCACGAGCTTGGCCGACGGTCGGGGAGTACTTTTTATGTCGATGGATGTTGGCGGCCAGCAAGGCGGTTTGAATGCAAGCATCAACGTGACGCCGCTCGTGGACGTCATGCTGGTGCTGCTCATCATCATGATGTTGATCGCGCCGATGCTTCAGAAAGGCGTGGCAGTGACCCTCCCCGAGGCGGCCAATACGCTGCAGAAGCCGGACACGCAGGAGCAGACCGTCCTCGCCGTGGACTCGCAGAATCGCTTCTGGGTCAACGGCATCGAAGTGCCGAAGTCTGATCTGGCGACCCGCGTGAAGAGCGTGCTCGAGGACAAGACCGAGCGCGTGGTCCTGATCAAGGGCGATACTGACGCCTCGTATGGGGCCGTGATGGATGCGATGGACGACCTGCGCAAAGCGCAGATCGAGGACATCGGCCTCATCACCGAGCAGAAGAAGGTGCCCGGCGCTCCCGCCGCTCCGGGGACCGTTGGAGGGGGGCAGTAGCCATGGCACACGCGCACAGGCATTTCGGCGCGGATCGGGTGGTGCGCGGTGAAACCCCGCACGCCAGTGCAGAGATGAACGTCACGCCGCTCATCGACGTGCTGCTCGTCTTGCTGATCATCTTCATGGCCGCCCTCCCGCTGACGCAGAAGGGCGTGGACGTCAACCTGCCGCTGGAAACGAACGCACCCGCTCAGCAGGTGGACACGAATCAGATCGTCCTCGAGTACTCGGCGGAGCGCCAGATCTCGGTGAACAAGCAGATCATCGCGCTGCAGGATCTCGAGGGCTTCCTGCGGACCACGTTCGAGACACGCAAAGAAAAGACGATGTTCATTGTCGGGTCCGACACGCTGCGATATGGCGAAATCGTCGCGGTGATTGACGCGGCGAAGGGGGCCGGTGTCGAAAAGGTGGGCATCGTCACCATGGGCATGCGCCGCGGCGAGAGCGTCACCCCCGCGTCCAATTGACGCCTTACAGGCCGGCGGTCTTCTTCTTGTTCAACAGCGCCGCCCGGGCGTGAAGGCTGTCCGCTTCATGCACCAGACGCGTCTGCGCAGCCGGTTCTGACTCCACGCCCGCCAGCATCCTGAGCAGGAGAGACTTGTAGAGGATGGCCTGCGGGTCGTCGGGTTGAGCGGTCAACGCCCGATCGGCTGCCTGCACGCCGCGCGCGATTGACGCCCGCAAGGGCTCAGCGCTGCCGCCAGCGGCGTTGCGGAACGCCTGTTCCCACCAATACGAGGCCGTGTCCGAAGGCGCACTCATGCCCGGACCAGGCTGACGTATTACTGAGTGGCTCCGGCCTTCGCCCCCTTCTGCAGTTGGATCGCCTTGCTGCGCAGGGCGTCGGCCTGGGCGATGAGCGCGGCCTGCTTCGTGCGATCAGTTTCCGCGTTGGCCTGCTGCCGCAGGAGGATGTTCTTGTACACCATGGCATCGATGTAGTTGGGATTCAGCGACAGCGCCTTGTCCTCTGCCTCGATCCCTTTGATGGCGTACTCTTTCTTCTGGGCCGCTGTGATGCGGAAGTCTTTCCGCGCCTTCTCCTCGTAGTAGGTCCCGATCAGGTGGAAGCCCTGGGGGTTCGTCGGTTCGAGCTCCGCCGCCTTCTCGAGACCTTCGATCGTCTTGGCGAAATCTCCCTGGCGGTTGTAGAAGCCGGACATCGTCGTGTACACGACGGGATCATTCGGCTTCGTGTCCCGGGCCTTCATCAGCGCCTGTTCGGCCTCCTCGTAACGGCCTGCGTCTTCATAAATCTTCGAGAGCGCGAAGTAGTTGGTCGGCTCCGTCGGCTCGATCTTGATCATCTCCTGCACGATCGGCTCGGCCTGGGATGGATCGTTGAGCTTGTCGGGGCCGTATGCGGCGACCAGATACTCCATCGCGCGTTTCCGCATGGTGGAGTCGGTGTCCTTCCGCGCGGATTTCTTATAGTTTTCGATCGCCTTCTGCATGTAGGCGTCGTTTTCCGCTTCTCCGGCGCGTGTGGACTTATAGAGGTTGTCGTAGCTGTTGCCGAGGAAGAAGTAGGGAGTGACTCCGCCGGCCACGAGGTCGGGATTCGCCGCAATGGCGGCCTCGTACTTCTCGGCGGCACGCTTCCACTCCTGTGCCCGGTAACGGTCGTTGGCCTCTTTGAACGCCTTCATGGCTTTCAGGTTGCCGTACGAGTACTTACCGCAGCCGGCAGCTGCCAAGCTCATCGCCAACACCAGGGCCACTGAGGCCGCCGATACCACCCGAAGTCGCGTCGTCATGTTTTCCTCAAAGCCTGTCGTGGGATTGCGGCGGAACCGGCACCCGACGGAAAGATTGCCGTCTGCCGAATCGGGTCAGTATAGTGAACCGAAAAACACGGCGTCAACCCGCCGAAATTGCACCGTCTCCTTTAGACACCGCTATCCATGATCCGGTTCGAGGACCTCGTCGAGAAGGTCCGGGGAAGCAACCCGGACGCCGATATTGAGCTGCTGAGGCGGGCCTACGTCTTTTCGGCGTTCGAGCACAAGGGACAGGTCCGCCACTCCGGCGAACCCTACCTCGTCCATCCGCTGGAAGTCGCGGATCAGCTCGCCGATATGAAGCTCGACGTCGTGGCCATCGCGGCCGGGCTGCTCCACGACATCGTCGAGGACACCCAGACGTCGATCGACCGGATCCGGGAGCTGTTCGGTACCGACGTGGCCCACGTGGTCGAAGGGGTCACCAAGCTCGGCGCGATTTCGTTCTCGTCGAGCGAGGAGCGGCAGGCGGAGAACTTCCGCAAGATGCTGCTCGCGATGGTCGACGACATCCGCGTGATCCTCGTCAAGCTCGCCGATCGCCTTCACAACATGCGCACGCTCCACCATCT